>JAFSMX010000029.1 GCA_017447725.1 Bacilli bacterium | reverse complement strand
TGCTTTCGTATGCGTGTATAATGTAAGGCATGAAACGCGAGATCGAGTTAAATAAACCAATTACCCACATTGCTTTTATTATGGATGGCAATGGAAGATGGGCTAATGCACGTGGACTTCCACGTACCAAAGGTCACAAAGAAGCAATGAACAGAATCATCGAAGTTTTTGATCATTGTAAGGATTATGGAATTAAGGTTTGTTCGTTTTATGCTTTCTCCACTGAAAACTGGAAAAGACCTAAAAGTGAGATTTCTCAACTTTTTAGATATCTAGAGATTTTCTTTAAAAAAGAAATCGATCACCTCATGCGTGACGGTGTTCGTATTGTGATCTCTGGCGATATTTCTCGTCTTCCAGAAAAAACGCAAAAAACCTGTTATAAGTCAATCGAAATGACGAAAAATAATGATAAATTTGTCATGAATATTTGTTTGAACTACGGTGGAAAAGAAGAAATCACTCGAGCCGCTAAACAAATTGCCGAAGAAGTAAAAAATGGTTCTTTAAAGATTGAAGACATTAATGAACAAGTCTTCGAAAATCATCTTTATACAAAAGGTTTACCAAATGTTGATCTTTTAGTACGCACCTCTGGTGAAGAAAGAACAAGTAACTTCTTACCATGGCAACTTGCTTATGCAGAATTTGTTTTCACAAAAGTTCATTGGCCAGACTTTAAGCGTGAAGCTTTTGTTGATTGTTTAAAAGAATATAACAATCGTAACAGACGTTTCGGAGGTTTAGATCATGGAAAAAAATAAACTCACCCTTGAGCAAAAACATTCGATTAAGGTTAGAACGCTAACAGGAGTAGCTTTAGTTGCTTTGCTTGTTCCAGCAATAATTTTTGGAAGCATCTACTTTGTTGCTTTATCAGTTTTAATTGCTATTTGTTTTGCCTACGAAAGTGTTCATATTACAAATTTAAAAGGTAAAACTAGAACGGTCACATTTGTTGTGGTAATTATCTTATTAATTGCGACTTGTTACTATGTAATATTACGTAATTATATTGATGCCGTACGAGCACATGAACGAATTGATTTTGCAAACTTTTTTACAGTTAACTTCTCCGAATTAAAACTATCGGAAATGCTTCTTTTGACAACTGCTGCAGTTTTATTTGTGATGTGTTTCTTTAGTCGTGAATTTACGATTCGTTACGTCTTCTATTTCTTCTCAATGATTGTTGTTTTAAGTTTAGGAATTCAAGCGTTGTTATATTTGCGATTTGCTCCATTCACAATGTTTGGTTCAGCAGGAACTATCATTACCGAAGATAGCTTTGTTTATGGACAATCATTATTGTTAATTATCTACGTTATTGTTGGCGTTTGCGCCAATGATATTGGTGCCTTCTTTGTTGGTTTATTATTTGGAAAACACAAGATGGCTCCAGAAATTTCCCCAAAGAAAACTTGGGAAGGAGCAATTGGTGGCATCGCTATTTCTTTCGCCATCACATTTGCTTTTGCCATGATTATGGGAGGTGTCGGTTTACCAATTCTTCCTCAACTTGATTTAAATCACTGGTATTGGGTAATGATTATTTCTTTGCTCATTCCATTCTTTGGAGATATCGGAGACTTCTTCTTCTCCTCGATTAAGAGAATTTTTGGAGTAAAAGATTTCTCCGCAATTCTTCCAGGACACGGTGGTGTTCTTGACCGCCTTGATTCTTTAATTTTTGCTAGCGGTCTTGTTAGTGGCTTACTAGTTCTTATGGAAATGATTGAAAAGTTTACAGCATGAAAAAAGTACTTTTGTTAGGAGCTTCAGGATCAATCGGTTCTCAGACTCTAGATATTATTAGACAATATCCAAATGAGTTTGAACTTGTTGGTTTTTCTGTTGGCAAAAACCTAGCGAAAGCAAAAGAAATATTAAACGAATTTAAAACAGTAAAATTCGCATATATTACCAGCAAATCTCCAGCAAACGAACTCAAAAATGAGTTTAAAAATGTTTCGGTTTTTTCAGGTAAATGCGGATTAAAAACGATAATTAAAAAGACAGATTTTGATCTTTGTGTTGATGCTTTGGTTGGCTTTGTTGGATTAGAACCAGCAATCAATGTTTTAAAGAAAAATAAAATTCTTTGCTTAGCTAATAAAGAAGCACTAGTTGCTGGAGGAACAATCATTAACAAACTTCTTGATGAAGGAAAAGGTCAACTTTATCCAATTGATTCGGAACATGTCGCTTTAGCTAAATGCTTATCTAAATGCGATATTAAGGATGTGAAGAGTCTGATTATTACAGCTAGCGGTGGAGCTCTAAGAAATGTCGAGATTTCTAAGCTTGCTGAGCAAACTCCAGAAGACGCATTACGTCATCCAACATGGAAGATGGGCGCAAAGATTACTATTGATTGCGCAACAATGATGAATAAAGGTTTTGAAATCATTGAAGCATATTATCTCTATCATTTCCCATTAAATAAAATTAGAGTCCAAATGCATGATGAATCTTTAATTCACTCAGCAGTCGAACTTAATGATGGAACACTGATTGTTGATTATGGAAAACCAGATATGCATGAGCCAATTAAATGGGCTATGTTTGAAGGAAAAAGCGATTTTAAAGTCTACACTGTTAAATCTTTAGATGAATTTAAGGATTGCCATTTCCATGAATATGACTATAAGCGATATCCGTGCACAGAGATCGCCAAACAAGCTCTGCTTGAAGGTGCTTCAAAGATGATTGCATTAAATGCTGCAAATGAAACAGCCGTGTATCGATTCTTGAATCACGAAATTGGTTATTTAGATATTGCAAAATTTGTTGGTAAAAAGGTGGAGGAACAAAAACTAATTCGAAATCCATCATTATGCCAGATTAAACGTATAGATAAGAAAGCTAGGAGGGTAAATTAATGACTGCTTGGGATTGGATTGTATCAGTTATCTTATTTGTTGTTTCGTTAAGTGCCCTAATTAGCATTCACGAACTTGGACATTTATCCATGGCTAAACTTTTTAAAGTTTATTGTTTTGAATATTCTATTGGATTTGGTCCAGCCTTGTTACATAAGAGAAAAAAAGGTGGAGAAACTTATTTTTCAATTCGCGCCATTCCATTTGGTGGATATGTTTCCATGTACGGTGAAGAAGGAACAGAACCTGAAGAAGGACTTAACCTTCCACAAGAAAGATCTCTTGAAGGCATTAAGAAATGGAAGAAAGCAATTGTTCTTGTTGCTGGTGTTGTTTTAAACGCTATATTAGCTTTCATCCTTATCGCTATTTCAAACTTAGCCTTCCCACGAGTTGTAACAACTAAATACGCATCGATTAGTGAAGGTAGCACGGCAGCAACTGTTTTAAAAGATAATGACTGGATGAAGCATTATCACAAAAGCTACATCTCTTATGAATACACTAGTGAAGATAAAGTTATCCATGCTGGTCAATTTTATATTATCGATGAAAGTACCGAAATCGATGGAGAAAAATACGTTTTAGCGTATGCTCCAAAAGGCACAAAATATTACACAAAATTTAGTGATGGAATTTTAATTTATCCAGCAATTGCTGGTGAAAATATTGCAAAGGATCGCGGTGATGGCAGCTATGAAGTCATCAATAAACCTCTTTATGATGCCTACTTTAATGTTGATCAAATAATTAATAAAGATGAGCTTTATGCTGACTTCACACAGAAGACTTATTCTGCCTTTGAGAACAAGAGCTTTGTGGCTCATCTTCAATTCGACCGCTATAATCCAGCAACGGAAGAATACGAAACTATTAACTTTAACCCAACCATCAAAGCTGTTCAAAGCGGTGATAAATATGTTTGGGATGACATTGGTCTGTCATTTAAAACGATGAATGACAAGAACTGGACATTTGGTGATCGGGTTTCACAAACATTTAAAGATTATGGAAATGCTTCAGTAGCAGTTTTCAGAGGCATTGGAACACTCTTTACTGGCGGAATTAAAAACATGTCTGGTATTGTTGGCATCTTTGATATGACAGCAAACCTTTATGGTTCATATACATTTGCCACTTATTTATATTTCTGGGGCCTAATTAGTGTTAACTTAGCCATCTTTAACTTGTTACCATTCCCAGGATTAGATGGTTTTGCTCTTCTTGTGACTGTTATTGAAGGCATTACTAAGAAGAAAATTCCAAGTAAAGTGAAAGGCATTATGTCTGCTGTTGGATTAGTCCTTCTTTTTGGATTAATGATTGCAATTGTGGTACTTGATATTATCAAACTGGTGTAAAAACGATGAACGACAAGATGAAACGATTCTTAACATCAATCGGGATTAACAATCTCGAATGTTTTGATTTGGATTTTGATCTTGTCACCCGTAATCCATTTAAACGAGAGCAAGTTGATATGCTTGTTGTGAAGGATACTCCATGGGATTACGAATATCTTGAGCAGCTTCAACATGCTTTAGAAACTGTTACTTACCCAATCGACATTAAGTTTTCTTACAAAAAGAAACCAACCGTTGAAGATGCCATTCGCCTCTTCCCTGATTGGCATCGTTCACATAACCGATTTGTTTCTGAACAGGTTTTAGAAAATAAAGATGGTCAAATCTTGTTCGTTTTTAAAACAGATGAAGATTTGCAAAAGAACCAGCAAATCGTGGATGATTTTAAAGAATTCTTGAAGTTTTTAAGTTATCGTTTTGATGTTATTTCAGAAGTTCGCGAGGAAGAAAAAACGACTCCAAATGTTTCTCAAAAAGTCTTAGAAAAGATGGAAGAGAAAGCAAATGAAGTTTATGAAGAAGAAAACGCTGAACGAGGCGAGGAAGAAGATGATTCCTACTATAAAAACGCAGAAATGGTTGAAGAAGAGGAAGAAGAAACAGCTCTAAAAGCATACGAAGAACAATACATCGAATCTTTAAAAGATAATATTTCTCGTCTTAAAGACCTTGGAAAGAACACTAAGAAAAACAAAACTAACAGTGATTACGATCCTCAATCCTGGAGAGATTCTATTCCGTTCAAAAAATATACTGATTTTTCTTTAATTAAAGAAGATAGCGGAAACGTCGACATTACTGGCGAAGTTTTCGGTATCGATAAAATCCGTACGAATTTCTTTGGCAAAGCGGTTTGCCCATGTGGTTTAGGTAATGGAACTCAAGCCATTAATATTCGTATTGTTGAAAACAAACATACAACCGTAGAAGATATCGAGAAACTTAAAAACTCGATGTACATTCATATTAAAGGTTATGCGGAAGCTGATAAGCGAAGTGGACAAGTTTCAGTTACTGCTCGTGGCTTTGAAATCGTTCCACCTCCAGCAATGAGAAGTGATGATGAAGAACAAAAACGTGTTGAACTTCATCTTCATACAAGAATGTCCGTGATGGATGGCGTCACTTCAATTACTGATTATTGCAAACTTGCTAAAGCAATGGGACACAAAGCTATTGCTGTAACCGACCATGGTGTTGTTCAATCATTCCCAGAAGCTCAAAACGCTCAAAAAGATACTGGAATCAAAATTCTATATGGTTCCGAGTTATATATGGTTAATGATGAACTTCCATTCGCTTTAAACCCTCAACCTATCCCACTAAGAAATACGGCTTATGTTGTATTCGACTTAGAAACAACGGGATTATCTAAAGAATATGATCGTATTACTGAATTCGGTGCGATTCGTTTTGAACATGGTAACATAGTTAAAACCGAAGACTTCTTTATTAATCCAACAATTCCAATTCCTCAAAAAGTCCAAGATAAAACACACATCACACAAGCTATGGTCAGTAATGCTCCAAAGTTTGAAGAATGTGCTGATCGTATTATCGATTTCTTTAAAGATGCAATCATTGTTTCACATAACATTACATTCGACCTTGGTTTTATTAACGCTTCTTTAATTCGTATGGGAAGAGAGCCTATTAATCCACCGGCGATTGATACTCTTTCATTATCCCACAACATGTTCCCAGAAGCAGGTTCTCATCGTTTAGGCTCTTTAAGTAGAAACCTTGGAATTCAATCATATAACGATGAAGAAGCTCACCGAGCCGATTACGACGCGAAAGTCCTAAACGAAGTTTGGTTAGCTATGCTAAATCGTTTGACTGAACACAATATGGATCTTAAGCATTCTGATTTAGCCGAGATCAAAACTACTGAGGCGATGCTTAAACACATTCGACCAAGTCACATCAACTGTCTTGTCAAAGATGAAGATGGTTTTAGAGCGTTATATGAACTCGTTTCTTTATCTCATATTAAATATTTAGCTGATGTTCCAAAGACTCCAAAAAGAGAAATCTCTCGCTTAAGAGAACATCTTTTACTAGGTTCAGCTTGTTGCAATGGTGAAGTCTTTGATGCTGCACGAACCATGACCAAGGCTGATCTTAAAGAGGTAATGAAATTCTATGACTTTATTGAAGTTCAACCTCCAGAGAACTATCGTCACCTTGTTAACCTTGGTAGCATCGATAGCTTTGATGAAGTAAAGAAATACATTAAAGACATTGTTGAATGCGCTGAAGAAATTGGTAAGCCAGTCGTTGCGACAGGTGATGTTCACTATTTAAATCCAGAAGATAAAATTACACGCGATGTTTATATCTCAGCTAAAGCTGTTGGTGGCAAACTCCACCCACTTCATATGAGAGATACATCTTTACAAGCACCTGATCAACACTATCGTTCAACAAAAGAAATGCTCGACGCTTTCTCTTTCCTAGGCAAAGAAAAAGCTTTTGAAATTGTCGTTACAAATACAAATAAAATCGCTGATTCCATTGGTGAATTTAAACCAATCAAAAAAGATTTACATCCACCAATTATTGAAGAAGCTCCACAAGTTTTACGCGACACTTGTTATGCCAAAGCTCATGAAATTTATGGAGACCCTCTTCCAGAAGAAATTCAAAATCGTTTAGAAAAAGAACTATCCGGTATTATTGATAACGGCTATTCCGTTACTTATTACATTGCTCATGAAATCGTCCGTCGAGCCAATGAAGCTGGTTTCGTTGTCGGTTCACGTGGTTCTGTTGGATCATCTTTTGCTGCACACATGTTTGGTATTACTGAAGTTAATCCACTTCGTCCACATTACCACTGTCCAAAGTGTAAACATTTAGAATGGATTGATGATCCAAATATTCACTCTGGATACGACTTACCAGATAAAAAGTGCCCGATTTGCGGTGAAAAAATGGTTGGAGATGGACAAAATATTCCATTTGAAACCTTCCTTGGTTTTAATGCGGATAAGATTCCTGATATCGACTTAAACTTCCCAAGTGACTACCAGAAGATTGCCTTCAATAGTACCAAAGATATTTTCGGACCAAATAACGTTTTCCGTGCTGGAACAATTGAAACTGTTGCTGATAAAACAGCGTTCGGTTATGTCCGTGGATACTTTGAAGAAAGAGGAGTTGATCCAAGTACTATTCCATCTTCTTACATCGCTTATCTAGCAAGTCACGTTGCTGATACCAAACGTACAACTGGACAACACCCAGGTGGAATCATGGTTCTTCCAAAGAGTTGTAATATCTACGATTTTACTCCAATTCAATATCCAGCCGATGATAAAGAATCAGATTGGTTAACAACCCATCTTGACTATACTGCTCTTCATGACGCTTTACTTAAACTTGACCTTTTAGGTCACGTTGATCCACTCGCTCTACGCTTAATGACCGAGATGACTGGCATCAACATGAAGGATATTCCTTTAAATGATAAGAAAGTTATTTCCTTGTTTACAACTGATAAAGCGCTTGAAAGAAGTGGAAACTATTTAAAAGTTAAAAATGGTGCTTCTGGTTTACCAGAATTCGGCACTGATGTCTGTCGTGACATTCTTTTAGGTGCCCAACCAAAATCATTTGCTGATTTAGTTGTTGTTGCTGGTTTAGCTCACGGTACTGATGTCTGGCAGGGTAACGCTTCAGAATTAATTAAGAATGGTACTTGTACCATTCGTGAAGTCATCGGATGTCGTGATGACATTATGACTTACTTAATTAAGAAAGGTGTCCAACCAAAGACCGCCTTTAATACCATGGAATCAGTTCGTAAAGGACGTAAGATTCCAAAAGAAGCTGAAGAAGCTCTTAGAGCTTGTAATGTTCCAGAATGGTACATTGATTCATGCAACAAGATTAAATACATGTTCCCAAAAGCTCACGCTGTTGCTTACGTTACGATGGCGGTTCGTGTTGGTTACTTTAAACTTTATTATCCACTCGAATTCTATGCTGTGTGGTTCTCTGCTCGTTGTAAACAATATGACATTGAACCAATGCTTGGTGGAAAAGAAGCCATTATTCAACGTTATGATGAACTAAAGGGTCGTAAAAATAAGCACGAAAAACTATCTCCAAAGGAGACAGATATTTTAAAGATGCTTACTGTGGCGATTGAAATGACTGAACGTGGATATAAATTTGAAAAAGTTGATTTATATAAATCCAAGGCAACTGAATTCGTTGTTGATCATGAAAATAAATCTCTGATTTGTCCATTTATTGTTATTGATGGATTAGGTGAAAACGCTGCTATTAGTGTTGTTGAAGCTCGTGAGAAAGGACCATTCTCTTCTAAAGAAGACCTTCTCAAACGAACCAAACTCTCTTCAACAAACGTCGAAGATCTTAGTAAGATTGGTACCCTCGATGGAATGGGTGATAGTGACCAAATGTCACTCTTTGAGTTTGGTTTAGATTTGTAATCGGGGCGTAGCACAGTTGGTAGTGCGCTTGGTTCGGGACCAAGAGGTCAGGGGTTCGATTCTCCTCGCTCCGACCATTATTTGCGGCCATAGCTCAACTGGATAGAGCACCTTCCTCCTAAGAAGGGGGTTGGACGTTCAACTCGTCTTGGCCGCGCCAAAATAAGTCTCAAATTTCTTTGAGGCTTTTACTTTACTTTTTATTTATTAAAAGATAATATAGTTAGGCACCTGGGTCTGTAGCTCATCTGGGAGAGCGCCTCCATGGCATGGAGGAGGTGGCCGGTTCGAGCCCGGTCAGATCCACCAAAATGAGTAAAATCACCGTAAAATGCGGTGATTTTTCTTTTAAATTCAATTTATATAATTGAGAATCTCGTACTTTCAAATATAATACTTCATATGAAAACAATTTATATTGCTGGTGGATGTTTCTGGGGAGTTGAAAAATATTTTTCAATGGTAAAAGGCGTTCTTTCGACTGAGGTTGGATACGCTAACGGAACCAAAGATCATCCAACTTATGAAGATTTAAAACGTGGTATCGATAACGCATCGGAGACTGTAAAAATTGGATATGATGAAAATATTCTTTCTTTAGAAAAGATTCTTGAACTCTTTTTAAGATTTGTTGATCCTTACTCCATAAATAAACAAGGAGAAGATGAAGGAATCCAATATCGTTCCGGAGTCTACTATGTAGACAATAATGATGAGAATAGAATTCGTGCTTACTTCGATAAATATTTAGAAAAGAACTACAAAATTGAGATTTTACCTTTGAATAAGTTCTTTTTAGCCGAAGAATATCATCAAAACTATTTAGATAAAAACCCACATGGGTATTGTCACATTAATTTTGGAATCTTAAAGGAAGAAGAGAAAAAATAAGATTATTTCAATAATTGAAATTGTCTTAGTGATTGAACTATAATTTGTCCTATGAAACAAAAGAAACCAAAAGTAAAAGAAACTCCTCTCTCAAAACTCTATATTGTCGCCGGAAATTGCGGCGCTGGCATAATCGTCGCTGGTCTAATTGCCTTATTTTTAAAACTAAGAACGAACAGTTTAATTAAAGATGGTAAAGAAAAACTGGCTGAACGTTTTAATATTTTATTCTGGATTTTTATTGGTCTAGGAATTGCTGCATTTATTGGTTTGGTAGTGTTTTTAACATTAGCCTTAATTAAACAAAAAACATCGGCAAAAACTGTAAATCAACCGAAAAATGCTGGTGAAAATAAGAAAAGAGAAGTCTTTGTTGTGGCTGGTGCAATTATTAAAGATGGTTACGTTTTTGCAGCACAACGAGGCAATAAAGGCGAAACAAAATTTAAGTGGGAATTCCCTGGTGGAAAGATTGAGCCAGGAGAAACTCCACAAGAAGCACTTGCTCGCGAACTACAAGAAGAACTGAAGATTAAGGTTAAAGTTCATGAACGTATTACAAACATCGTTGATGAGTATCCAACACAAATTCTTCATATTGATACATATCGTTGTGAGCTTCTTGAAGGAAACCCAACCTTAACTGAACACATTAATATGGCTTGGTCAAACAAGGAAGAACTTGATCAGCTCGAATTTTCTCCTGCTGATGATCCAACATTAGCAAAAATTAAGAAACTTTATTTATAAGAAGTAATTTAGTGTATACTTTACCCAACGCAGTGATGGCGGAATTGGTATACGCGTGGGTCTCAGAAGCCCATCCCGTTAGGGTTGCGAGTTCAAGTCTCGCTCACTGCACCCTATAAAATTGCCCACGTGGTGAAATTGGTAGACGCAAAGGACTCAAAATCCTTCGGAGAAATCCATGTCGGTTCGAGTCCGACCGTGGGCACCACAATCTTTGAAAATACCCCCGTTTATTGGACCATTAGGTTATAGTATAATGGGGTTTTATATATAATATTTATGAGGTTTAATCTATGGACACAGAAAAGAAATATGGACTAAAAAAGGATAAAGCGTTGTTATTATTTTTCCAGATGCTTTTAATAATAGTCGTTTTAATCACTTCGGCTTATTTACTTATTTTTGTTAGCATGAATAATCTCGGAGGATGGATGATTTCTTCTTATGTTTTTATTCTTCTATCAGTTTTAGCAATAACTGCCTATGCAACTATCGGTTATAAGAAAAAAGATTTCGTTTATCTATTAGCAGTTTCTCCATTTGCTATCGCTGTTTTTATCAATATTCTCCTCCCCCAGAGAAATACTATTCAGATTGCATTATTATCTTTATTATTCGCGTCAGTGATTGCTTTTTTACTTAAGCAAAACGATAAGAAAGTTAATGTCATCATTTCCATTTTAATGGTGGTGGTTGCTTTAGCTTTTTCCATCTATTCTTCAATTACGGCTCGACTTGATTTTTTGGGTCAAATGGATGCGAAATGGTATACATATTTAGCGATGTATCTGTCCATATTCATTCCCACAATCATGTCTGGAACATTTGCTTTGACATATAACGTGAGGATGAGCAGAACAAACGATTAATTATGGCGAGTTCAATTGATTATTTGCAGTACGTTCTTGAACTTCTTAGAGATATTAGAGGTATTTCCTATAAAAAGATGATGGGCGAATACATGCTCTATAAAGATGGCGTCATTTTTGGTGGTATCTATGATAATAGGTTTTTGGTGAAGAAAACTAAATCCTTAGAAAATAGTGACCTAAAAGAACAAATTCCCTATCCATCTGCAAAATCAATGTTACTTATTGATAGTGAAGATCCTGATGAGATAAAGAGATTGGTGTTACTTGCTATAAATGACTTAAAATAACGAGTGGTTCCGACTTTCAAAAATCGGTTCCACTTAAGGAAAATCGGTTCCTTGTATCAAAATGGGTATATAAAGACAAAACGAGATTGTTAGCAATCTCTTTTTTGTTTTTTACTAAATTTATCTCCAGCAATTCTCAAATTATTTTATATATTTGAAAGAAAATGTTTTACAGTTTCATGTTTTATGAATATAATACACGTGCTTTTTTGAAAAGTGAGGTTAGAACAATGGATTTATTTTCAAAATACAATCACCCATTGCTTGAAATGGCTCGTAAAGAAGGTATCTACCCATACTTTCACGAATTACAGTCCAGACAAGCCCCAGAAGTAGTTATGGAAGGCCATCGCATTATTATGCTTGGTTCAAATAACTATCTTGGCTTAACCGAAAACCAAAACGTTATTGATGCCGGGATCAAAGCTTTAGAAAAGTACGGTTCTGGTTGTTCCGGTTCCCGCTTCCTTAATGGAACTTTAGATTTACACAAAGAATTAGAAGGCGAAATCGCTAAATTCTTACACAAAGAAGATGCAGTGGTCTTTTCGACTGGTTTCCAATCTAACTTAGGTATTATTTCTGCCTTAGCTGGATTTGGAGATTACATTCTTAATGACCGTGAAAACCACGCTTCCATCTATGATGCCTGTAAACTCAGCTATGCCAAAGTTTTAAGATATCGTCACAGCGATATGGAAGACTTAGAAGCCCAACTTAAAAGTATTCCTCAAACTGCTGGTATCTTAATCGTTACTGATGGTGTCTTCTCAATGAGAGGAGATATCTGCAAGCTTCCAGAAATCTGTGCATTGGCAAAGAAATATGGTGCTCGTGTCATGGTTGACGATGCTCATAGCTTAGGTGTTTTAGGTGAAGGTGGTCGTGGTACTGCTTCCTACTTTGGTCTAGAAGACCAGGTCGATGTCATTATGAATACCTTCTCGAAGTCCTTAGCATCCATCGGTGGATGTATGGCGGCTTCAAAGAAGGTTTGTGACTACGTCCGTCACGTCTCTCGTCCATTCATTTTCTCTGCTTCATTAACTCCGGCTTCTAGCGCTTCGGCACTTCAAGCATTAAGAGAACTTGAAACTCGACCAGAGATGGTTACTCGTTTAAAAGAACTTGGAGACTATGCCCGTGATGCCTTCCGTAAGAGAGGCCTTCAAATTGTTGAAGCTTCAACTCCAATCGTTCCAATTTATACATATACTGCTCGTAGAACATTTATTATTGCTCAAAAACTCTTTGAAAAAGGAGTCTATGTTAATCCAGTAGTTTCTCCAGCTGCACCTGAAGGTGAATGTTTATTACGTGTTACCTTAATGGCCACACATAATGAAAAACTCATTGATGAAGCAGCGGATATTATTTCTGAAGTTGTAAATAATGAAAAAACAGAAGACTAAGGTCATCGTTTTAACAGGTGGATCTAGTGGCATTGGTTTAGCCACGGTGAAACTTTTTGCATCGAAAGGACATGTTGTCTATGAGTTATCTCGTTCCGGCAAGTCTTTTGATGGTGTAAAACACATTTTTTGTGACGTGACAAACGAAGACACAGTCAAAGCTGCTATTGAACAAGTTATTAGTGAACAAGGTCACATTGATGTTTTAATCAATAATGCCGGTTTTGGTATTTCCGGACCAATCGAATTCACAAAGACTGAAGACGCTAAAAAGCAATTTGATGTGAATTTTTTTGGCGCATTAAATGTGGTGAAGGCTGTTGTTCCTCACATGAGAAAAGAGCAACGTGGTCGAATCATCTTTGTTAGCTCAGTCGCTGCTATTTTTTCAATTCCATTCCAGAGTTTCTATAGTGCCGCTAAAGCAGCTATGAACTCATTAACACTTGCTTTAGCTAATGAACTCCGTCCATTCCATATTTCTGTTTGCGCTTTAATGCCAGGAGATGTTTCAACTGGCTTTACTGCTGCTCGAGAAAAGTCAATCGAAGGTAGTGATGTCTATACTCGTTTAGACAAGTCAGTCAAGACCATGGAACACGATGAAACACACGGAATGAGTCCTGACAAAATGGCGAAGAAATTATACAAAATAACCAGCAAATCTCGGGTAAAACCACTTTATGTTGGTGGTGGAAAATACAAATTATTCTGTTTCTTAGCCAAGATTTTTCCAACCAGATTTTTTAACTGGGTGGTCGGAAAACTTTATTAATTGATTTTTGGGCTAAAGATTTCAAAACTTATTATTGAAATGTTCTAAGGAATCATTTAATATAATCACGCCCTCTGCCGTCATAGCTCAGCAGGTAGAGCAACTGTCTCGTAATCAGTAGGTCGATGGTTCAATTCCGTCTGACGGCACCAAATTCCCATGGATGTTTAGCTCAGCTGGGAGAGCATCTGTTTGACGTACAGAAGGTCAGGGGTTCGAGCCCCTTAGCATCCACCAAAAACATAAACACTCCAGTATTCGCTGGAGTTTTTATTTTGCTTTTGGTGTGTGCGTGTTATAATGTTAGCGCATAAAAAGGAAGGTTTTTTCTTATGAAAGTATTAAAAATCGTCTTAGCAATCCTCATTCCTGTTGCGGTTGTTGCTGCCATTTTACCACTAGTTTATCCACTAGTTTCACCTTTACCTGGTGTTGAGTTTGATTTTGGCGGAATTTTTGAAAAACTTAGTGATATCTTCAAAGATTTCTCAAAGGCAATTGAAGTATTTGGACTTGCTATTATAATCATGCTTGTCGCTCCACTTGTTGGATCGCTTTTACTTGTCCTTTGGATCGTTTTTGGAATTGTCAAAAAACGTTTCATTGGTATTTTATTCGGATTTATCGCTGTTATTGCATTAACATTTGGCGCTTTAGGTGCGTTTGTTGATGCTGTCTTTAATGTCGCTGCTATTGGCGAGGAAGTTGATAATGCCGGTTATGTGATTATGCAATATGTCGAAATCGGCGCAATTGTCTTATTCATTGCGGCATTTGTTATTCACGTCATTATTATGTTTAAGGCCGCTAAAGCTCGTAAAGCTGCTAAGAAAGCTGCTGAAGCAAAAGAAAAGGAAGAGTTCGAAGTTAACTACGACGATCTCCCACCAGTTTTGTTTGAAAAACAATCACATCATATTGAGCGTGAACCAGAAGTTATTAAACATAAGGTTGACCACATTGAACGTGGTGAAAATCATGTCTTAAAAGGACACTATGTCCGTGACGATGAAATTGATGCTATTTTAGCTGCTTCAAAGTATCGTTATGAAGATGAAATTCCAGAAGAAATTCTTGCTTGGTTAGATGCAAAACACGAGGCTGAAGAACAAGGAGAAACACTTCCAATGTTTGATCCAAACTTTGTTCCAAGCCACGAAGAAGAAGCAATTTATACCGATGATGAACTTCGCATTATCGAAGCACTTCGTAATTGTCAACCAAAGGTTGAGTCTGAAGAAGAACCTGTTCCTGAAAGTGTTCTTGCTTTCTTAAATAGTAAACCTCAAGACAATAATGAACTTAGTGAAGAAGAGCTCGAAGTTGTTCGTGCTATGAGCCAATACAATGGCCCAAGTTCTAAAGAAGAAGAAGTCGAATATGTTGACCTTCCATTCTTCCGTGAACACGAAGAACAAGAACCAGTTGAATTCGTTGAAGAAATCATCCGTGTTCCAGAAGAAAAAGTTGAAGAAGAGGTTGAAGCACCAAAGGTCAGTAGTGATAAACCAGTGCACATCTCTAAGAACAAAGAAGGCAAATACCAACTAAAACAAGTTGGTGAAAAGAAGCCTTTCGCTGTCTATGATTCTGAAGAAGAAGCCATTAAATATGGTCAAGCAGTGAAACGTGTCTATGGCGTTGCTGTTCGTCTTCATGATTCCGAAGGCAAAATTAGTTCTCTTTAATTTATAATTAAAAGCCTACAATTTGTAGGCTTTTTCTATGCACCTGTAGTTTAGTGGTAGAACATCAGCTTCCCAAGCTGATTGTACGGGTTCGATTCCCGCCAGGTGCTCCAATTTGCAGGGTGTAATTACTCTGCTTTTTTATTTGATATGTATCGCTATATCGCATTCAAAAAAACACATATTGAGTGTTTATTTGATTGTTTTATAAATAAAAATATTCTAAAATAGTGTTCCACTCCTAGAGGGTGGAAGAAAAAGTTATGAAGAAACTGATTGCTCTAACATTATCGGCTCTGCTTCTTGCGGGATGTACAGCTGGTACACCAAGAAGGAGACAACAACCGTCTTCAGAAATCCCTTCTTCGTCTTCGACATCGGAGGCGGAAGTCATTAGTGAAGTTACAGCGGTTAGTTTTAATCGTGATGAAATCAATTTTAATTTAAACCAAGAAAATCCTTATACAGTTGAAACATTGATTGCTACTGTTAGTGGAATTGGCAACTATGACCGCACTGTTTCTTGGGTTACATCAAATAAATCAATTGTTACCGTTGAAAACGGTGTTGTTTCTGCTGTTGGTATCGGCGAGGCAACTATTTCTGCTATTTCTAAATCAAACGATGAAGCTTATGCAACTTGCCGAATTAGCGTAATTAATGATGTTCCTGTCATTGAAGGTGTTGTTGTTAATCCTGCTGAACCAGTGATTGACTTAAAAACAGAAAGTACCCTTCAACTAACAGCAACCGTTTTAGGTAAGAACTCACCAAGTCAATTAGTTAATTGGACCTACACAGGCTATGGTTGCTTTAGTGTTGATACAAATGGTCTAGTAACTGCAACCAAAGTAGGTAACGGAATTGTTACTGCATCGTCAGTTAAAGATCCAAGCAAAAGCTATACTGTCACTGTAAGAGTCGTTAATACAACCCCAACTGTTGAAAGTGTTAAAATCATGTACGGCGGAGAAGAAGTATCTGGTTCCTATGCCCTTGATTTATATGAACCTTTAAACAAAAAATCCGCACAATTTACGGCTAAAGTTGCTGTTACATATGCTGCTCCAGAAACCGTAACATGGACAAGTAGTGATCCAAATAAAGTCGAAGTTAATTCTTCTACTGGATTAGTTTCAGCAAAAGCTTTAACCATTTCTCCAGTAACAATTACTGCAACTTCAACCTATGATTCTACAAAGTCTGCGAGCGTCAAAATTAGCGTTAACGATACCACTCCAAGAGTCTCAAGTGTTTCCATTAGTGTTGCTGATAAAGTCAAATCAGGTAAAACAACTACTGCTGAAGCAACTGTTTTAGGAACAGGATTAACTCCTGCTCAAAAAGCAGTTACATGGAGTTCATCTAATCCATCGATTGCTGAAATTAATTTATCAACCGGTGAAATTACTGGTAAGCAAATTGGTGGACCAGTCACAATTACTGCGACATCCGTCTTTAAAAATCCAGATGGAACTTATAAGAGTGCTAAAGCACAAATTAATGTCATTGACGCTTCCAGTCAGGATGTTTATACAATTCTACTTTATGTTTGTGGATCAGATCTTGAATCTAATAATAGTTTTGCGACAACTGATTTAAAAGAAATTGTTGATGCTGGCGCTTTACCAGATGATGTAAATGTTGTTGTTGAAACTGGTGGATCACAATCTTGGAGTTCTTCTTCAAAAAGCATCACAAGTGATGCTAGTAAAATTCCAACAGCCTTAACTCGTTGGAAAATTAATAAATCAGCAAAACTTGAAAAAGTTAGTGTTTCACAACAACCAAGCAATGCTAGCATGGGAGAATCATCAACATTTGAATCATTCTTAGAATGGGGTCTTACAAACTATCCAGCTGATAAAACCGGAGTTATTCTTTGGAACCATGGCGGCGGAATTAATGGATGTTGTAGTGACGATATTTATAACGATACATTAACTCCAGATGAACTTTACCGAGCCTTACAGAAAGTTCTAGGAACTGGTTCTAGTAAAACAAAATTAGAGTGGATCGGTTATGACTGCTGTACGATGCAGATGGCCGATATTGCTTCTGTTAACGCTGATTACTTCCACTATCAAGTTGCTTCACAAGAACTTGAAGATGGTAACGGCTGGTCCTACACCAACTGGGTCAGTAAGCTTTATCGAAGTGTTGAGGATGGTACTGATTTAGCTACAAGTGATTTACTTAATACAATTTGCAAAGATTTTGTTAGCGCCTATGGCGATAACTATAGTAATAATCAGGTTTTATCCGCGATTAAGCTTGATAATATGCCAACATTTGTTAATGCTTTTAACGAATTTACTGCCGGTTACATTAATGAAGAGTCATTTAAGAATGTGAAGAGCAAAGCTTTAAATACTCTTCGCTTCTCTGAGTGGAGTGGATTATGTTATGGTGATGTCGATATGCGTGGTTTGCTTCTTAATTTAGGTGCTTCGGAAACATCAACCGTTGTGAGCGCTTTTGATAACTTAATTGCATCAAACGAATACTGTAGTAGTTGTAGTGATTATAAATCTAAACAACCATCAGGATTAAATGCCTTTGTCGCTTTTGCGCCATCTGGCTACAGTATGCAAATTATCAAATCAAATTACAACCACACTGACTATGTCTATACCTCGAAATTTACTACTTGGTGTGATATGAACCGTAATTACGGAACATTTAATAGTTGGTATTATTAAGAAAGGATAATAGAAATGGAAAAGACAATTAAATTTGAAGATATTCCTATACAAAAATTCTCATTTAAACAAATTGAGAAAAAGATGAAATCTTATATCGAACAGCTAAAAGCTGCGCCTGATTTTGAAACCGGATTTAAAGTTATAAAAGCCTATGAAAGATTTGGCTCAAAAATGGGCACAAACTTCGGAATCATTTCTGTTCGTTTTACTTTAAATACCCAAGATGAAGTCATTGCTAAATACCAGGATTTAGTTGATGAAATCTCGCCACTTATTTCTAATCTAGCAAACGAATGGAACAAAGTTCTTGTAGCTCTTCCATATCGTAAACAAATCGAAGAAAAGTATGGTTCATACTACTTTCAAATGATTGAAAATGAACTCAAATCCTTCGATGAAAAAATCATTCCTGAACTTGTTGAAATTAATAAATTAAGCTCCCAATATGACCGAGTTATGGGTTCTGCTCAAATCGAATTTAGAGGCCAAACCTATAACATCCCACAAATGGGAAAATTCTCTTCTAGCGCTGACCGCGATACAAGAAGAGAGGCAGCTATTGCGGTGGATAAATTCTTCCAAGATCACGAACATGAAATCGGTGATATCTATGGAAAACTTGTTTTATTAAGAGATAAAGCCGCTAAGAAACTTGGTTTTGAAGACTTCACTGAACTTGGTTATCTTTCATTAGGTCGTGTTGATTATAATCCAGAAATGGTTGCTAACTATCGTAAGCAAATCGCAACCGAAGTCGTTCCAGTTGCTCAAAAGTTATACCGTGCTCAAGCAAAACGAATCGGT
Source organism: Bacilli bacterium (assembly GCA_017447725.1). Classification (GTDB taxonomy): domain Bacteria; phylum Bacillota_I; class Bacilli_A; order RFN20; family CAG-826; genus Fiminaster. The sequence continues at coordinate 7,696 of JAFSMX010000029.1, read as the reverse complement.
ATTCCATTTAATAAGATGTACAACTATGATTACAACTTGTTCTTCAAAAGCGGTAATCCAAAATTAGCTGGAGATTCCCATTATTTAGTGGAAAGCGCTGGCAAAATGTACCACGAAATGTCACCAATTACCGGTGAATTCTGGGATTTCATGAATGAACGTCATCTTCTTGATTTAGAAGCTCGTCCTGGTAAACAACCTGGAGGATACATGACTTTCTTTGATGAATACAAATATCCTTTCATCTTCTCTAACTTCAATGGAACACCTCACGATGTTGATGTGTTAACCCATGAATTTGGTCACGCTTTACAAGGTTATTTATCCCGCAATATCAAACCAAGTGAATATCGTTCTCCAACTCTGGAATCCTGCGAAATTCATTCGATGTCAATGGAATATTTCGCTACTCCATGGATGGAACTCTTCTTTGGAAAAGATGCAGAAAAATATCGTTATTATCACTTAAGTGATTCCATCTGTTTCTTACCTTATGGAATTACCATTGATGAATTCCAACACTGGGTTTATAAGCACCCAACTGCAACTCACGAAGAAAGATGTGCTGCGTTTAAGGAAATTGAATCTAGATACCTTCCACAAAAGAAGTATCCAAAAGAAATGAAAGCTGCTGGTCATGGTGGATGGTGGATGAGACAATCACATATCTTCGGATCTCCGTTCTATTACATCGATTACACCCTTGCTCAAGTTTGTGCCTTCCAGTTCTATGTTGAATCAACAAAGAACAGAGAAAAAGCTTGGAAAAAGTACATCAAACTTTGCAAAATGGGTGGTAAATATCCATTCGTCCATCTCTTAGAGAAAGCTCATCTAAGAAATCCATTCGAGGATGGCAATGTTGCGAAAGTGATTCGCCCATTAAGAAAAATCCTCAAAGGATTTGATGAATCAAAATTTGAATAGGTTCCTATGGAACCTTTTCTTTTAGTTAGTTAATTCTAATATAGTTTGCTTTATTTAAATAAATAACTCGTGCTATAATACTTAAGTTGAAAATTTTGATTAATTATAGAAAAGGAGAAATTTTAAATGGAAGATTACCGTACAAAATGTATTGAATTACTTGAGTCTCGTGGTGTCACCGTTAGCGATATCGCTGATTGTGCTCGTTTCTTACAAGCTGATTACCACGTTGATCTTAAGAAAGAAGAACTTCTTGAATCGGTCATGTCTGTTCTTTCTAAACGTGAAGTTCAAAACGCCATTATGACTGGTATCGAACTTGATGTTGCCGCTGAACAAGGCTATATGAAAGACAAAGACTTAGCCTCAATCCTTACTCGTGATGAAGGCTTATATGGTGTTGATGAAGTTTTAGCTTATGGTATTTGTAACCTTTATGGTTCCATCGCCTTAACAAACTTCGGATTCATCGACAAAAAGAAATACGGCATTATTGCTAAATTAAACGAAGACGGAAAAGACACAGGCGTTGTCAACACCTTCATTGATGATATTGTTGGTGCGATTGCCGCTTCTGCTGCTAGCCGTTTCGCTCACCGTTGGGTTAAATAATTATGTTTGTTGGTGGCCAATTTGTTACTAATAATGTTGCTCTCTGGATTGAGTTAGCACTTTTTGTGCTATTTCTAGGTGCTTCGATATTTATTCTTTTAAAACTTTTACGTCGAAAAGTTCCATTTATCATTTCTGTTGTTGGTTTAAGCGCAACAGTGGTGGCATGGTTCTTTGGTTTAAGCGCACTTTGGATTGCAACGTTAATTGTTACTTGTGGTCTTGTAACAACTTTCTTGGTTATCAACCAAGGTGATCTTCGTCCTTATGTGGCTAACACATTATCAATTAAATCGAAACGCACTGAAAAAGTTTTTGATCGTCATGCTTTGTATACAAGAGTTTTCCAAGCAGTGGAGAACTTATCTAAATCTAAAATCGGTGCGATTATTACTTTTGAACGTAATACAAACTTAGATGATTTTATGAAGTCTGGAACAGTTGTGAATGCTCCTGTTACTCCAGAACTTCTCCAAACCATCTTCTATCCAGGCACAAGACTTCACGATGGTGCTGTTGTTATTCGTCGTGATTTGATTGCTGCCGCTTCAGTTTATTACACTCCAACAACTAAGCCTTTAACTGGTAAGTTTGGAAGCCGTCACCGTGCCGCCATCGGTATTAGTGAAGTTTCTGACTCAGTAACAGTGGTTGTTAGTGAAGAAACTGGCCGCATCTCTCTTGCTGTTGCTGGAGAATTAATTCATGTGACTCCAGACTCCTTTATGAGAGTCCTTGAGGATTACATGTTTGCTGAAAACGATAAGGCCGAATAAAACTTAATAAAACATAAAAATATCCAGCAATTCCTGGGTATTTTTTATTTTGTTTTAACTTGAAATTATCACTATGTTATAATTTCGGTATGAAATATCAAGAATTCTATGATTTTGTGGTAAAAGTCCACTCAATTGCGAAAATCGGATTAACCTTTTCTAAGGATCCATATGCGATTGATAACTACAAAGAACTTAACGAATTGTCTAAAGAAATGTTGGAGAAATTTTGTGATGTAAAGTTTGACCGTCCAAGCATGTTTGAACGCGATATTTATCCAACTCCATCCATTTCTTCTCGAACAATTATTACCAACGATAAAAGTGAAATTTTGTTAGTTCGTGAAGCTAATTCGGGTTTGTGGTCAATGCCAGGAGGCTGGGCTGATTTATATGATTCACCAAGCCAAGCGGCATTTAATGAGGTTTCTCAAGAAGCCGGAATCGAACCAAAGATCGTTCGATTAGTTGCTCTTTTAGAGAGAACTCCATTTAAATCAAGTAAAAATGTTCCAGAATATGTGATGGTTTTCGAAGGCTCAATTGACCACAAAAAGTTCCATGAACATTGTCATGAAACAACAGATGTGAAGTTTTTTCCAATGGATCAACTTCCAGAAATGTCTCGAAAGATGTCTAAAGATGAGCTTGATCGAATCTTTGAAGCTTATCGAAACGGAACAACAATTTTTGATTAGATAATGAAATCTATTAACGCATTTGATAAAATATCAAGCGAACAATAAGGAGAATTATATGGCTACACCACATAATGAGGCTAAAAAAGGCGATATTGCAAAAGTCGTTTTAATGCCTGGTGATCCAAATCGTGCGAAATGGATTGCCGAAAACTTTTTACATGACGTGAAACTTGTTAACCAAGTTCGTGGAAACCTCTGTTTCACAGGTTACACCAAAAACGGAAAACGTGTTTCTGTTATGGCTTCTGGTATGGGACATCCATCCATTGGTATTTATTCTCATGAACTTTATGCCGAATATGATGTCGAGACAATTATTCGTGTTGGAACATGTGGATCATACCAACCAAACATCGATTTCTTTGATGTCTTACTTTGTGCAGGTGCATCAACAGATTCTAACTGGATGTCACAATTTGGCTTAAACGGAACATTCTCAGCTTTAGCTGATTTCGATGTTTTATTAAAAGCAAGAGAAGTTTTACTTAAAAAGAAATATCCTCACCATATCGGCAATATTTTTGCTGCTGATATCTTCTACGATCACGATAAAGAAATCTGGAAGAAGTGGGCTGCATTAGGTGTCATGGGTGTGGAAATGGAATCTTACGCTCTTTATGTGACAGCCAAGGAACTTGGCAAACGTGCGTTAACTATGTTAACAGTCACAGATAGCTTTGTTAAAGAAGGCCGCTTAACTGCTGAACAACGTCAAACAGGTCTATTTAACATGATTGATGTTGCTATCGAAACTGCTGAGTCATTCGCTTAATTAGGATGCCAGTTTTATTTGTTGTTTTAATTGTATTACTCGGAATCGCAATAGTTTCTACTATTGCTTTTCCTTATTTATATCGAATTGTTTATCGTAAACATTATCGCGAAATCTATGGACGAAAAGTTTATCGATTAGCAATGCGAAAGGATTATTATCTAATTAACCTACTGACCTTAAAAAGTCATGATGACACAATGCTTGTGATTGATCATTTAATGTTTGGAAACAAGTTTATTTATGTCTTTTATGACTTCTATTCGGAAGCAGATTTATATGGTAAAAGTTCTGATAATTCCTTTTTATTGAAAGGAAAGAAAAAGAATTCCTATACTGACAATCCTGTATTACTAGCTAGACAACAATTAAAAGAACTATCATCAATTATCAATTTAGATGAATCATTGTTTGTGCCAATCGCTTTGGTCAATGATTCATGTAACATCATCAATTATGATGATAACCATTCCCTTGTTTATGTTCGTAAACTCAAAGAAGTAGTCAACTTCTATGAAAGTAAAAATGTCGATCCACTAAATCAAGAACAAATGATGTATGCTGTTCACGACATTTCATGTATCAATTTAAGAGATCGAATCAAATGATTGGAAAAGAAGCTTGGAAAGAATATAAAAAAGACTTCGGTGCTAAATCAACTTTAACAGCGATGTATGTTTTTATTCTGGCTGTATGTTTGATTCTTAACATCTGGGCTGGATTTACAATGGTGATTACGATCCCATTTTTTGTTCTTCCATTTACCTTTGCTTACCTTTCAACTCTTGCTGGATTAAAGATTTCTAAAAGTGCTCCAATTAAGTCATTTTTTGTCTTTTATCCGCTCTATTTCCAAAGCATCTTTTTCGGTGGATTTAAGGCTTTAATCGGATTACTCAAAGCAATCCTTATTTCCGTCATTTTTAGCACACTTTTAACTATCATTCTTTACTACACATTTTTAAGAGGACAACCAGGATTTGCGGAGATTTTGAAAGAAATTGAGCTAGCAAATGACGTCAAATCAATGACAGTTGCAATGGATCATTTCATGGCTTTTGAACCAGCAAATTTGACAATGAAAATTTCTTCTCTTGTCGGATCATATTTTGCTACATACGCATTTATTCGTCATTGTCTTCTTAATAGTGAAAAATTCTATATCAATTTGATGACTAATAAACCAATGCCAATGAAAGCAGTGAGCCGACTTTACATGGTTGCTGCTCACATGAGAAGAAAAGAATTTTATAAAGAATACTATGGAGCTGTTTGGTATGTTGCTTTATGGTTCCTTTTAACATTTGGTGGTGCAACATATGTGGCTGGTTTTGTGTTTAACTTTGATGCGACAAGAACTTTATTTGTTGCTTTGTTTGTTTCACTAATTTTGCTTTTACCATTTATTCCATATTACTTCGATGTTTTAAGAATGATTTTTATTGCATCAACCGATGATTATTCAAAAGCTTCAATTCACTTAAGTGAAAAGACTCTAGATGATCTACAAAGAAGAAACCAACTCTCCGAAGAAGACCGAAAGAAAATCGAAGAAGAAATTCAACGTAGTAAAGAAGAGCTGGATAAAATGCTTAAAGAAGCAGATGATGCTATAAAAGAAAATCCAGAACAACCTTCCGAAGATAAAAAATAAACAGTGCTAAGCACTGTTTTTTCTTCATTTGGAGCAGATGACGGGAATCGAACCCGCATAACTACCTTGGCAAGGTAGTGTTCTACCACTGAACTACATCTGCAATTCAGCGTTTATTATTATAAAGAATGATGTATAATACTTCAAGACAAATATTGAGAAACAAAAATTATGGCAAACTTCGAAGAATTAGCAAACTACATATTCCCAGATATCAGCGAAACTATCGCTGATTTAGAGAAGAAATATCCACAAAGAAATCTACCAGAAGGAGCAGAGGTTACTCGTTTCGCTCCAAGCCCAACTGGATTCCTTCATTTAGGTTCACTTTTCACATCTTTAGTTGCTCACAAAGTCGCTAAAGATACTAAAGGTGTTTTCTATTTACGTTTAGAAGATACTGATACCAAACGTGAAATTGAAGGCAGTGGCGAAGAATTAGTTCGTCAACTCTCATTCTTTGATGTTGCTCCAAAGGAAGGTTATCTCGGTGATAAAGACGTTGGTTCTTATGGACCATATCGTCAAAGTGAACGTGAACACATTTATCGCATTTGCATTAAAGAGTTAATGCTTAAAGGTCGTGCTTATCCATGTTTCTGTTCTGCAGAACAACTCGAAGAAACCCGTGAAATTCAGGAAATGAACAAAGAAATCCCGGGATATTACGGTGATTATGCAATTTGTCGTAACATCGATCCAAGCGATGCCTTAGCTCGTATTAAAGCTGGTGAACCTTACGTTATTCGCTTCCGTTCTTTAGGAAACCACAACAATAAAGTTACATTCCATGATGAAATTCGTGGAGATATTTCCATTGCTGAAAATGATCTTGATATTGTCATTATGAAGTCAGATGGACTTCCAACTTATCACTTTGCTCACGCTGTCGATGATCACTTTATGAGAACAACAACAGTTATTCGTGGTGAAGAATGGATTTCGTCTGCTCCAATCCACTTAGAATTATTCGATGCTTTAGGATTTAAGCTTCCTCGTTATGCACATCTTCCAGTTATTATGAAACTTGATAACGGAAATAAGAGAAAACTCTCCAAACGTAAAGATCCAGAAGCTAGTGTTTCTCACTTTATCGAAGGTGGCTATCCAGCTGAAGCACTTAAAGCTTACTTAATGAGCATTGCTAACTCGAACTTTGAAGAATGGACTGCTGAAAACAAATCCTATAACATTGATGATTTCAAATTCTCCTTCTCTAAAATGAGTCTTGATGGAGTTTTATTTGACCAAGATAAACTCGATTTCTTCAGCAAAGAAGTGATTGCCTTATTTAGTGCAGAAGAACTCTGCAATCGTCTTCTTTCCTGGTCAGAAAAATTCGATGCAAAACTTAATCAATTTTTGAAAAAATACCAGCAAATCTCGGTTAAAGCACTCAATATTGAACGTGGTGGAGAGAAGGCTAGAAAAGACTTTAGCAACTATTCTCAAGTCTACCCAATCATTGGTTTCTTCTACCCAGAAAGATACGAGGAAATTGTTTCTAACGGATACCCATTCAACGAAGCAATTGACTCTAGTGTTATCAAAGAAGTTTTATTAGATTTTGCTAAATCCAATGATTACTCCTTAGCTAATGATGTTTGGTTCTCAACCGTAAAAGAACTTGGCGCTCGCCATGGATTTGCTGAATCAAACAAGATCTTTAAACAAGCTCCAGACCAATACAAAGGTCACGTTGGAGATGTAGCAGAAATGATTCGCGTTGCTCTTTGTGGTGCGAAAAATTCTCCAAACCTTTATTGTGTCCTGCAAATCTTAGGTCAGGATGAAGTAAATCGTCGTATCAATTTAGCTGTGACTAGTTTAAAATAATCACACTGGCCCTATGGTCAAGCGGCTAAGACGCAACCCTCTCAAGGTTGAATCGAGAGTTCGATTCTCTCTAGGGTCACCAATCGAAATCGAAAACGAACCCCTTCTACTGTGATGGTTATCTGATCGGAATAACGTTCGATCTAAATCCTTACATGAAGAAATGGGAAGCTCGTTTAGCGAATAAAAAGAATCACTAATATTAGTGATTTTTTTTACATTTGTTTTGAAACTAGCGATGAAAAGCTGATTTTTAAGATTTTTCGTTAAAGATGAGGTCCTAAATTAGAATTTATTGGACTTTTTCATAAATGCGTTTCTAAAAGTCCAGTAAATGTGATATTATGTGTTTACACATTAAAATAGGCAGGATTTGATAGTGCAAACATATATTTGTAAGAATTGCGACAATCTTATA
>JAFSMX010000028.1 GCA_017447725.1 Bacilli bacterium | reverse complement strand
CTAACTTATCATAGACCGTTAAGTGATCCCCGAAGTTAATAAAGAGAGCGACTTTCTTTTCTTTTACTAGTGGGATTAAGTGCTTAACCATCGCTAGATACATATCAAATCCAGCTCCGGCACCTCCAACAGTCATTAAGAATCTTTATCAATGTGTTTAAAGATTGGGACTAATAATTCGGAGTTCTTTTGATCTTTCGCGTTATAAGAGATCTTCTTAAATCCTTCTGAGTTCAGAGGTTCCCAAACAAGCTTATTAAAGAGCTTTGATTTTTGGGAGATTCTGGAAGCTAATGAATACATATCATTTTGCTTTCGAATCATCTTCGATCCTGTCGCGTCAAAAGAAGCTAGATCTAACCAGTAAGGAGTATATCCTAAAGCTTTCGCGGCAGATGCCATTGCAATCGAGATTCGGTAGTGACCAAATCCCATACGGATATTCCCGACAATAACTGGTTTACCCGTAAATTGCTGGTTATTTTCACTAAAGACGATGTTTTTGGCGCCTAAGAAATCAAGTGTCGAAATGTCTTTAAAACCAATCTTATAATCAGCATTAGAATCATCACCAAACTCTTTAATAAATTTACGTTTAGATTTCTCAGCCCCTTTAATGGTTTTCTTCGTCATTTCATTTCCGAAGATCACGGATGTTTTATCGTTCATTTTGGAGGACTCCTTTCTTGGTATGATAATCAAATGAGTGAACCTCATTATTTAAGTAGTAATCAACATGGATTTTATTCCCACGTCTTTCAAAGTTCTTTAATCTGGCTTTTTTAAATAAATCTAACGCGCGGCTAAGAACTTCTTTTTGTTTCTCATGATATGTGGCGATATCGTCACTAGTCATAAGAAGTGAACCAAAGATTGCGTTAATGGTGGTTAACGCTCTTCTTTGTTCAAACGATAAGTGAATGTTTTCATCTCTTAGTAAGAAGACATCTGGGTCATTTCCGAAGAGATGATTATTAAAGAAGTAACGATAGATGGTATTTTGTAAGGTTACTTTTGTTGAAATACGTTCACGGTGGAACATACGCATATATCTCACATCATCAAAGATGAGAGAAACATCTGGTCCAATACGAAGGTAGTCAAAGTTGGTGTAACTAGAGATGATATTGGCTCCGCAACCAAGAATAATCTTATTTTTTAAAACTTCTCTTAAGAAGTTATAAGCTTCAAACTGGGCTTGGGCTCTTGTTTGACCTTTGTGCTCGCCTAATCCGGCAGCATAAAGGAAATCAAGTTTAAAGAAGTCAAAGCCTAGATCCATATAATGGGTTAAACATTTTCTGATGTAGTCTTTTACTTCTTCTTTTTCTAAATCAAGAGCGTAGAAACCGGACCAGTTACCACCAGCCTTAATTGGTTTACCTTTATTCTTTTTAAAGAATTCTGGGTGTTCTTGAAAGAGTTTAGATTTCGTTTCCGCAGCAAATGGAGCTAACCAAATACCAGCTTTATAACCTTTCTTGTGGATTTTATCCACAATTGGTTTTAAGCCATTTGGAAATTTCTTTTCATCAACATCTAACCAGTCTCCGACGAAAGTTTCATATCCATCATCGATCTGGAAAACATCAAATCGATTATCAAGAGCCTCTAGGTCTCTTAGAATAATCTCTTCATTGATGTTTTGATAATAGTTATACCAACTCGAATATCCAAATAATTTTGGATGGGAGACTTTTGGATAATATTCAGAGAATCCTTCAAATCCTTCTTTATTGTCTTTATAGAAACAATAATCAAAGACAGTGAATTCTTGTCCAGCTGATAAAGTGATCCCACTTAGATCACTAGATAGATGTAAGTCGTGGTTATCTTTGATTAGTTCAATTAATAGATAGGTGTTTCTGTAATTTAGATTAAAGAGGAAACACTCATCTTTACCACGTGAATAAAAGACATCATATCCATGAGATTTACGGAGGGAGTACTTATAGAAAGTAGAATCCCCATACATCTCCATCGCAAACATCTTGGAGATAATATGAGGAGACTTCTTAATATTACGAAGTCTTTCTTTGAGTTTAAATTCTTTGGTATCCGTCCAAGATTGGTAACCATTTAAAAAGTATGTATCCGAAAAGTTCACGTGGAAAGGAATGGTTTCTTTTGCAAGCAAAAGAGACACATCCGTATTCGCCCGAACTTTAACGGTGGTTCGATGACCAATTTGAAGAGTATAGACATCAATGTCTTTGTTCCATTTATTAGAACTTAGACAACGTCCATTTTTGGAATAAATGATTTCCATTATTATTTCTTTTCTTCTTCAATCGCTTTCATGAACTCTTTATCTTCTTCTTTAGCGATTGTTTCCATAACCTTCTTTTCACGGTAGAACATTAAGATAACCGCACCTAAACAACAGAAGGCAACGGCCACAATAGCAACAATTAACATGCCAGGTTTCTCCGCGGAGATATCGTTACTAGTAAGATCTTGATTCTTACCGATAATGGCTAAAGAGGTAAAGAGTAACATAGCGACTGATTGACCAAGCTTCATGGCAAAGGTACGAGCAGCAAAGAACATACCTTCTCTATTTTGGCCAGTTGTTTTAGCTTCGGCTTCGGCAACGTCAGCAACAATACTTTGTGGAATAATTCCAAGTAAGGCCATTGGTAAAGCGGAGATAATCATGACGACGACACCGAATACCCAGGACATAATATTGGCATGACCTTGTTCTGGAAGTAATCCTGGAATAGAAGAAATAGCGGTGATGGCGTAGCAAATCGCTAAACCAAAGAAACCAGCAATAACAAGTTTCTTCTTACCAAATTTCTTAACCATTCTGGTGACGAATGGATAGAAGACCGCACTAAGAACAGTCATACCACCCATAAAGACCATAACCATTGATTCATCAAATCCCATCGAGACTTTGACAAAGAATGGTAAACCGGTTTGGAAGAGTGTTAATCCAACCCAGTACATAATGTCGGATAAGGAGAATGTACGGAAGTCTTTGTTCTTAAATGTGGAAGTTAAAGACTTGAAGACATTTTCATTAGATGGTTTAGAATCAACGAATTCTTTCTCTTTGAGAAGGAATGTTGGAAGTAACATACAGACACAAGCAATAATTGCTAAAACAATAAAGCAAATACGGTAGGCCCAAGAGTTACCGACAGCTCCTCTAAGGAAGCCAGCAAAAACGAATGGGGTGTAGGCAAGGAGTGTACCTGCAAAGTAAGTTAAGGAGATGTATGTTGAAATGTTCATACGATCTTCTTGAGTTTTTCCGAATTCGGAAATAAGAGCATTGTAAGGAGTGCAATACATTGTCATGAATAAGTAGAATAAGACAATGAAGATGGAAATCCAGGCAATGTTCCAACCAGAGATTTCATTAATTGGTGCACAGAATAATAAAACTGTGACGACAGCAAATGGAACAGCCGCCCATTGCATAAATGGGATACGACGCCCGCGTTTGTTTTTACTTCTATCAGACATAGAAGCAATGAGTGGGTCAGTGACAGCGTCAAAGACACGGCTGAGAGCGGTGATGAGGCCTAAGACAGTTAAGAAACCACCGATAATTAAGCCTGGAACAATAAATTGGGTTGCTCCGTTATCAGCAATATCGGTTTTGGTTGGTAAATAAAAAGTCACAAGCCAGGCGTTAATGATACCGCCTAACATGGACCAACCAAGTTGTCCTAACGCAAAGATCCACATCTGTTTTTTTGATAATCTTTTCATTAGAGATCCTTCCTGTTATTAAAGGAACAAAAAAAGACACAAAACCAGTATTGAAGATAGTTTTTTGTCTAATTGCAGTCCATTCAATAACAAATAAATTGATAAAAGATATTAATCTTTATCTGTATATTAATATACGTGTATGCATGAAAATTATCAAACAAAAGTTTGCTAATTCTAACTTTTCTTTATTTTAGAGAAAAAATCTTCGTGCGCTTATTCTTTACTTAATATTATTTAGATATATAATTAGGGCAGGTTGAACATTACATCATTTGTTGCGATAAATTGATGAAAGCTTGACCTATAAAAAATAGTCAAAGAATTGCGGTGATTTTAAGGAACTAATTGTTCTTTAAAAATCCCTGCAAAAATTAGATTTTATCCAAAAATTGCTGGTGATTTTAGCAATTTTGTTGTTCGTATAGGAGGCACAAAAATGAGTGTAAAAATTTATGTTGATGTTGGATCAAATTTGTACCCAAAATTACTCAAAGAAAAAGGATTAGAAATTAACCTCTTAAACATGCATCTTAGAATCGATGATCAGGAGTATGTTTGTTATGATGAAAACCTCGACTTCGATGTATTTTCCAAACAGTTCTACAAAGATTTAGAAGAAGGCAAAAAAGTTCAAACAAGCTTAGTTAATTCTGGTGACTTTATTGAAGCGTTAAAAAAAGATGTTAATGCTGGTCACGAAATCTTTTGTCTAACCATGGCAAAAGGCATTTCTGGAACTTATAATGCGGCCTGTATTGCTCGAGACATGGTTAACGAGGAAAAAGGTAAAGAAGTCGTTTATGTTTTAGATACTGCAACTGCTGGATTTGGTGAAGGCTTACAAGCCATTAAAGCTTATGAACTGGCCAAAGAAGGCAAATCATTAAAAGAAATTGCTGAGTTTATGGAAGAATTCAAATGGAAAGTCCGTTCTGAATTCACTGTTGATACAATCAAGTACCTACTAAAAACAGGTCGAGTCAATGCTATCTTAGCCAAAATCGTTAAACTAATTTCTTTGAAAATAATGCTCTATGGAAGTTATGAATCAAAGATTGAAGTATCATCTAGAGTTCTTGGACGAGTGAAATCCATCCAGAAACTTGGGCAACAATGTATCGATTTTATCGATGATAAGAAATCAACTGTCTGGATTTCACATTGTGATTGTCTTGAAGATGCGAATAAGTTAGCGGATATGCTGAGAGCTAAAGGAATCAAAAATATTGAGATTCATGATTATGATTTAATCACTGGGTCACATATTGGTCCGAAAGCACTAGCAATCTTCTACGTTGGGAAGAATCGAAAATTTACAAAAGAGACAAATGGGAAGAATTAATTCCCATTTTCTTTTACTTCGCGAGTGTATGTTTATTTTCGATATGCTAAAATAACAAGTTAATGAGCGATATGTTACCAAAAACAGAAGAAAACCTGGTTCGAGAAGACCTCTCGGAGTTTTCTAGTTTTGAAAAACCTGTTGAAAAAGCTCCGGAAAAGAAGAAACGTAGTCTTACTAAAGCACTAGTTTATCTTTTAATTATCTTCGTTTTAACTGGAGTTGCTCTTTTCTTATCTTTAAAAGATAACTTTGACGCTGTTACTAAAACTATTGGAAAAGTTAACATCGGTTATCTTTTCTTAATGCTAGGCATTGTTTTATTTAGTTATGTCTTAGATGGCTTAGCGATTTTTTTATTCTCGCGCCTATACACACATAAATATAAAGTGCACCAAGGTATCGCGACCTCCTTTATTGGAGCGTTTTATACCTCTGTTGCTCCAAGTAAATCCGCTGGACAAGTCATGGAAGTATACACCATGAATAAACAAGGTGTCGCGACATCTAACGCAGCATCGATCATGGTGATGTCCTTTATTGTTTATGAGTTATCCATCGTTATCATTAGTGCCGTTGGTCTATTCGTAAACAAATTTATTTTGATCGATGTCGGTGAACTATCCATCTTTGGATGGAACGTCACATCTGTTCCTTTAATTCTCATTGGATTTAGTGTCCACTTCTTACTCATCGCTGGTTTAATCGCGATGAGTTATTCTCGTCATTTCCATAATCTCATTTTAAATCATGGAATTGACTTCTTAGCAAAGCTAAAGTTACTCAAAAATCCTGAACAAAAAAGAGAATCGCTACGTATTCAAGTGGAAAACTTCAAGATTGAACTTCGTCGTTTATTATCAAACGTTCCAATCTTCTTACTGATGATTGTGATCTTTTCGATTGTTTTAATGTTACGTTTCTCTATTCCATATCTAACAGGATTAGCTTTAGATGGATTTGGATTTAAGTTAAATGCTGATGGATCATTATTTATTCAAACAATCGAAGGTGGGAAACATGTTGCCCAAACAGTTGGTACTGCCTCCTTTGAATCTTGTATGCAAGGAATCTTCCTTAGTAGCTTTACTCAACTTTTAACAAGTATTATTCCAATTCCTGGAGGTGCGGGTATTTCTGAATACTTCTTCTCCAGTTTCTTTAAAAACTATTACAACTCTAAATCGATGATTGTTGCGGCTCAGATTGTCTGGAGATTTACGACATTCTTATTTGTGATTGTGGTTTCGGGTCTAGTGACTGCGCTATATCGCGCTTCACCAAAAGACGAATTCCATCAAGCGAATAGAAAGAATTACGTTACTCTTCAATACGCAACATTTAATGAGCGTCAATACGAAGATAACTTTGGTGTGGAATCAGTCTTCACATTTAAAAAACTTGGTGATAACTTCAAGCAAATGATGAAACCAAAATCCCGTACAAAACTCGATGAAAATGATGAAGTTAACCAAGAATTGCTGGTGAAAAACGATGAACCAGTACCAAATAAAAAGGTTAAAAAGAAACCACCTAAAAAGGTGAAACAAAAAGAAGTTCAATGGAAGAAAATCACGATTGGTGATGATGATGAATAAAGGAGAAAATGAATATGAAATGGATTAATGAATTAACGGATGGCGACCACGTTTATGGTCCACTCCTTGTTGTTGGAGTTAGCAAAGGAACAACCGATAAAGGTTTAAGTTACCTCAATATTACTTTCCAAGACAAAACTGGAAATATTGAAGCCAAAAAATGGGATGTCACTGAAGACGATCTTGATACTGTCGTTCCTGGCGGAGTGATTTATGTTGAAGGGATTGTGAACCTCTATAAAGGACAACCTCAAGTCAAAGTTACTGGAGTCTCGAAAGTAAACGACTTAAGTGAAGTTGATTTAACAAACTTCCAAAAAGTCTCTCCAATTCCTTTAGATGAGATGAAAAAGAAACTCGATTGGTATTTAAACTCTTTTAAGGATAAAGACGTTGAGAAAATCACTAAAGCAGTCATCTCCCACTTCTATGATAGGTATATAACTTATCCAGCAGCGGTGAAGATTCACCACGAATTTGGTAGTGGAATCCTTCATCACTCCTTAACGATGGCGGATGTGGCCGAACAAGTCTCTAAAATCTATCCACGTGTAGACCGCGACTTATTAGTCGCTGGGGCATTAATGCACGATATTGGTAAAACCATTGAATACGAAAATCCACTTACTCCTTCTCAAACCTTAGAAGGTAAGTTAATCGGTCATATCTCCATTATGTATGCTGAATTTAAGAAGATTGTGGATGATCTTCATATCGAAAGTGAAGTACCTGTTCTTTTAGAACACATGATTCTTGCTCACCATGGAAAACTCGAATTTGG
Source organism: Bacilli bacterium (assembly GCA_017447725.1). Classification (GTDB taxonomy): domain Bacteria; phylum Bacillota_I; class Bacilli_A; order RFN20; family CAG-826; genus Fiminaster. Next base: position 12,457 of record JAFSMX010000028.1, on the reverse strand, counting down.
TTCACCAGTTCTTCCATGCACTAGAGAAGCACTTCTATTAAGCATGATTGACTTAATGGATTCCAAGATGATGATCCTTGATAAAGCTTATGATGCCACTAAAGACGGGGAATGGACGGAAAAGCTTTGGATGCTCGATAATATGAAGTTTTATAAACCAAAACAGAGGTAACTAGGATGTTAGAAAATAAGAATTTACCTGATTTAGAGCAAGAACTAGAAACATCTTTTAAAAACGGATTATCTAGTGAAGAAGCTCAAAAACGTCTCTTAAGAGACGGAGAAAACAAACTCGAAGAAAAGAAGAAAAAATCCGTCTTCCGTATTTTCCTTGAACAACTCAATAATCCGATGATTTTTGTCTTGTTTGCCGCAATCGGAATTACGATTGGTGTTTCGATTTATGAAACAATTAAAGTTGGATTTGACTTCTTTAATGTTGGTGACTGGCCAGATGTCATTATTATCTTAGCAGTCATTATCCTAAACGGTATTATTGGTACTGTTCAAGAAGTCAAAGCCCAATCATCTTTAGATGCTTTAAAGAAACTAGCATCGCCAGAATCAACCGTTATTCGTGATGGACAACGTTTAAAAGTTCGTTCTTCTCAGCTAGTTGTCGGTGATGTTGTTGTTTTAGAAGAAGGTGACACGATTGGTGCTGACCTTCGTTTAATTGAAGCGATTAACTTAAAAACTAATGAATCATCCTTAACTGGTGAATCTGTTTCTATAGAAAAGGATGCCTCAGTTGTCTTTACTGATACAGTCGCGATTGGTGATCGTGTCAACTGTGCATACATGTCGACACCTGTTGTTTATGGTCGTGGACAAGGCGTTGTCGTTTCAACCGGCATGAAAACCGAAATCGGTAAGATTGCCAAATCATTAGACGAAGAAGAAGAGGAACAAACTCCACTTCAAAAAGTTTTAGCAAAACTATCCAAATTACTCGGTATATTAACTCTGTTAATCGTTGTCGTTGTTTTAATAGCGGATATCATCTGGATCTTTGTTCATGGACAAGGTAGTGATATTGAAGCCTGGATTGAGGCTGTCTTAGCCTCGATTGCTTTAGCAGTTGCGGCAATTCCAGAAGGTTTAGCCGCGGTTGTCACAATTGTTTTGTCCTTAGGTGTGCAACGCATGGTTAAAGCGAACACCATTGTTCGTAAACTTCCAAGTATTGAAACATTAGGTGCAGTCTCTGTTGTTTGTTCTGATAAAACCGGGACACTCACTCAAAACAAGATGACTGTCATGGAAGCTTACGTTAATGACTCCTTCTATAAAGGAGAAGACTTTAATGAGAAGCAATCTCTAGAAGAATTAATTCTTTTAGGTAGTGGAATGTCTTTATGTTCCAACGCCACTGTTGATGAAGGTCTTTATGGTGACCCAACCGAAATCGCTTTAGTCGACTTCTCCAATAAACTAGGAAACCATAAAGGAGACCTCGAAAAGAAACAAGCTCGTATTGATGAACTTCCATTCGACTCTGTTCGTAAAATGATGTCGACTCTCCATCGAGATGGAGTGCAATATACAAAAGGTGCTCTTGATAGCATTCTTAAATGCTGTGACCGTATCTTAGATAACGGTAAAGTTCGAAAACTTACAAAAGAAGATTTAGAACGTATTAACCAAGCCAACTCCAACTTCTCCGACCGCGCTCTTCGTGTCTTAGCTCTCTCTTATGACACTAACCGCAAAGAGGTTAAAGAAGAAAAACTTGTTTTTGTCGGACTTGTCGCGATGATCGACCCATGCCGTGAAGAAGCTGGTCCAGCCGTCGCTAAATTTAAACAAGCCGGTATTACAACTGTGATGATTACTGGTGATCATCGCGATACTGCTTTTGCTATTGCAAAAGAACTTGGTATTGCGGAAAGTAAAGAACAAGTTTTAACTGGTGCGGATGTTGATGCACTTTCATTTGAGGAATTACAAAAGAAATGTGAAACAGTCAGAGTCTTTGCTCGAGTTTCTCCAGAAAACAAAGTTTCGATTGTCAAAGCCTTTAAAGCGAATGGAAATATTGCCGCCATGACTGGTGATGGCGTCAATGACGCCCCATCATTAAAAGCTGCTGATATTGGTATTGCGATGGGCATTACTGGTACAGATGTCGCTAAAGGCGCAGCGGATATGGTGTTAACCGATGATAACTTTGCTTCCATTGAAAAGGCGGTTGAAGAAGGACGTGGCATCTATGCCAACATTAAGAAAACTGTTCTCTTCTTACTCTCCTCAAATATCGCGGAAGTCCTTGGAATGTTTATTCTCATCTGTATCGGACTTCCATCTCCATTTATCGCTATTCATCTTCTTTGGGTGAATTTAATTACCGACTCCTTACCAGCAGTGGCTTTAGGAGTCGACCCTAAAGACCCAAATAATATGAATGAGAAACCACGTGATCCAAAAGAGAATTTCTTTGCTCATGGTGGTGCAAAAACTCTCATTTTATATAGTGTCATTATCACATTAGGAGTCGTCTTAGCCTACTTCTCTGTTGGCTTCTTAAATGGAGCGTTCTCCTATGGAGATATTAAAGCTTTATATGAATCTAACGCCGATTTACTTCATGAAGCTCGTTCAATGGCGTTTGCTACTTTAGCTATCGCTGAACTCATCCACATGGTTGGAATGAGTGCCGATAAGCATCATTTCCATGTCGTCTTTACCAAAAAGAACTGGCTCATGCTTGTGGCCTTTATCGCCGGATTCTTACTCCAAGTTTTAGTCATTGAAGTTCCATTTGTATCGAAAGTCTTTGATACTCATGAACTCTCAGGATGGGAGTGGTTAATCGTCATTGGATTATCGATTCTTCCATTAATTGCGCATGAAATTGTCGTGACTGTGAACCAAATCAAAAATCATAGGAAAAATAAATCAGTTAAAAATTGATTTATTCTATAAATAAGCGTATAATATTTCGCACGAGGTGATTGATATGATGACATTTGATCAAAAACTAGTTGAAAAACTTAACGAATGGCAACCTGGTGGTTGGCCAGTAGGTAACTTAATTGCATGTATTATTGCGTTAATCCTCTGCGTTATTCTTGTTGGTGTTGTTGGCATTGAAAGAGAAAAACGCGGACGTAGTGCTGGTCTAAGAACCCACTTACTAGTCGGTGTTGGATCCACAATTATTATGATTATCTCAATCTATGGATTCCCAACAGTCTTTGAAGGTCATCGTGATGTCGCTCGTTTAGCTGCCCAAGTTATTACCGGTGTTGGTTTCCTTGGTGCCGGTGCAATTATGCACCGTGATAGCGGTGTTAAAGGGTTAACAACCGCTGGAACAATCTGGGTATCAATGGCGATTGGTATTGCTTGTGGTTCATTTAACTTTATTCTCGCGATTGCTGGAACTCTCTTGATTTTCCTTGTCTTAACTGGATTTAGAAAAGTGGAGATTAAATTAAACGCGAAGAATCCAACAATCATCTTAGTCTCGAATAAAGATGTTCCAGTCTTAGAAAATATCTTAAAAGTCTCTCGTCAATTTGACTGCCGCATCTCCGGCGTTCATAGTCAACTTGTTGAAGAAACTGACTCAGTCGAAGTGACTTTCCAAGCCATCTTCGAAAGTGGTGAAGATCGTTTAAACGATTACTTAAACGAACTTGAGAAACAAACTCAAGCCAAGAATATTCACCTTCTTGGACACCGTTAATCTAAAGATTATTGAATTAGCCGTCTCAATGACGGCTTTTCTTTTGCAGAATTAAGCACATAATTTGCACTTAATTTTACTTGCATGTTTATCTTATTTCGGTATAATGAAGTTAAGGATGAAGAAAGGAAGAAATAACGAGAAATGGAGAACGTAAATGTGACCATTCGAATGGACAAAAATTTAAAAAAGCAAGCTGATGAAGTCTTTCATGAACTTGGAATGTCTTTCACAACAGCCGTTACTTTGTTTACAAAGCAATGTGTTCGTGACCGTAAAATTCCTTTTGAAATCTGTCTTGAACCTAATCAGGAAACTATCAATGCTCTCAAAGAATTAAAAGCAATGATGGCTGAAAATGGTCAATATAAGGACTATAACAGCTTTGCTGAAATTCTAGGAGAAATTGATGGAAAAACTAAAAGTAAGAAGGTCTAATACATTTGTAAAGGATGTTGTTCGAGCAAGAAAACGTGGGTTTGATATTAGAAAACTGGATGAAGTTATTGAGAAATTAGCTAATCGTGAAACTCTTGATGAGCATTATCACGATCATCCATTAGTTGGCAATTACGGTGATTATCGTGAATGTCACATTAAACCAGACTGGCTGTTAATTTATTATATCGATGATAAACAATTAAGATTATTCTTGTTTAGAACAGGAACGCACAGCGATTTGTTCCGGATGTAGCAAAATGTATTAAATAACCAAAAACGCGCCCATACGGACGCGTTTTAAAATAAGATGAGTAAATTATAATCCCTTCTTAATTTCGCTTGCTAAGGCTGGTAAAGAAAGGTCTTTTGCTTTTGGATTTTCTTTCATCTCTAAGGTGAAGCCACCTTTACGGTCATATCGTGGGATGACATGGACATGGAAGTGGAAGACACTTTGTCCGGCTTCTTTGTTCACGTTAGAAAGAATATTAATTCCTTTCGCACCTAAAACCATAATCTCGGCTTGTCCAATCCGTTGGGCCACATCCATGACCTTGTGCATAATCTCTTTTGGAGTGGTTAAGAAGTTATCGTAGTGTTCCTTAGGAACAACTAAAGTATGTCCTTCGGTGGTTTGGGAAATATCTAAGAAAGCGAGAACATCATCATCTTCATAGACTTTCGCACTGGGAATCTTTCCTTCAATAATCTTACAAAAGATACAATCATCTTTTCTCATTATGTTTATCTCCTTTGTTTATTATAACAAAAAGGAGGGCCGAAACCCTCCTAGATTTGTTTTCTAATTAATCTTCGCCGTAAAGATCTGGATAAGTGGAAACGAAGTAATCATAGAGTTCTTGATCAGAGAACTTGAGGTTGTACTTCTCAAGATAATGCTCATAAGCATCATTCTTGTAGCTTTCCTTGGTTCCAAGGAGTTTCGCAATTTCACGAGCAGTATTTTCGGTGAAGAGTGGTTGATCAGCCTTAATGTTGAAGTAACTCTTTTCGTGATCAACGTTAAGCTTGGTGCTATTAGCAGCATCGTGGATATTAACGATGACATAGGAACTATCTTCATCAAAGATGAATGAGTAGTGGTCATCAGCATATCTTTGAGCGTCCGCTTTATTTAAGTAGTAGTGTTCTTTAATATCACGGACATAGCTATAGACACCGCTTGTCGCATAGCGACCTAAGTGTTCATCGCTGTCTTCAGCGTATTTCGCGTTATCACCAGTGAAGTTATCAACGGTGTTAGCAACGTTAATGTTGAACAAACGTTCACGCACATTGCTTGGAAGATCAGAGAATCCACCATTCTTTAATCCCCATTCGTCAGCGGTGTAGTCTTCTAGGACTAACTTGGAGAGTTCGTCTTTTAAGCCTTTCACACGGCTATGGGCATTAGTACCAGTGAAACTATCAAGTTCGGTTTGGTCTTTGGTTTGAGCGATATGGCTGGCTCCGTCAATGACGGCGCGGCAGGCTTTCACATATCTTTCAAAGAGAGCACCAACCTTGCTGTTTTTGGTGTAAGTATAACTTAAAGCAACTTGTTCTTCAGCTGTTGCAGAAAGATCGGCAACATCGTAACCTTCTTCAGCTAAACGTGAAGTAATGGTGTATTGCTCAGCTGCTGGAACAATATCAGCTAAATAGTTTTCACCTGGTTTAATTTCGGTTAAGGCACCATTGGCGTCAAAGACTAAGTCTTCAAGACCTCTCCAGGTGTTCGCAACTTTTTCTTCGTCAGCATCTAAACCAGCATAAATGACTTGGTCAGCGTAGTGACGGAGGAGTTTAGAAGCAAACACTTTGTTTTCGTTACTATAGGCAAGTTTCACGTAGGAAGCTTGACGGGCATAGGCACGACCAAGTGTGCTGTATTTATTTTGAAGAACGTATTCTTCGATGAGTTTTTCAGAATAGATGTCACGGAGAACTTTCTTTTCAAGATATTCTTGATAGTTTTCAACGTGGACAACTGTCTTAATATCAGCTAAATCATCTTTAGCAATGCTAGATGTGATGTAGGCTTTGAACCAAGTATCGGTTGTTGGTTCTCCTTCATCATCATAGATGAATTCGCTAGCAACACCATTCTTGAAGCCAACACCATCGATCTTATAACCGCCAAAGTAGTGGGCTAAGGCAAGTTTAAGTTCGCTGAAGCGACCTTCTTTGTCGTTATAGTTTCCAGAAGTGATTTCACTATAGAGTTTTTCGGCTAAACGACCTTCGATGTCTTCTTTGAAGGCTTCGAAACGTGGTTTACGAATCTTAGTGTAAATGACTTCGGCGTCTTCGGATTTAGCTAACTTGGAATCATCTTCGCGAACGAAGACGGATTCATGAGCAGCAATGAAGGCTTTAATTTGCTCATCAGTAGTGATGGAGGCAATGCCACCTTCACCAAAGTATGTACCGAATTGGGATTCAGCGATTTGGAAGATGATTTCATTGTGAATGTATTCGGCTTTGCCGGATACAACAGCTTCCCAAATCTTACCGAGTTGGTTATCGGTTAACTTAAATTCTCCTTCACCAACACGTTCAACGATTGGTTGTTCGTAGTTGGCTGGAAGAGCATTAACAGTGTCACAAGCTGCTAGAACAAATCCAGCAGAGAGTGCGAGTAATCCGCAGAGGATCTTATTTGTGTGTTTCGCCATCGTTACATGCACCTCCAATTTCGTTGAATAATTGTGCGTATGTTTTGCCAGCAAATGAAGCATCAGCTGTTGAGAAGTTGATACCATCAAGTTCAGCTTGTGTCTTAGCTTTAGAAGCTAACTTAAAGGCAATTGCACAACCTTTTTTAAGTTTTTTAGTGGATTGTTCTTCTTGCATCTTGAGCATATCAATGTATTCGCCCCAGTATTCTTCCCAGGAATCGAATGTGGAGTTTGATTTCTCTTGTTTAGAGCGTTCAATCCAGTTGTTAATGGTGGTTTCGACTGCTTTACCTGCATCGGTAAATTTGATCTTAGCACCATCAATGTTCATATATTTTTCATAAATGAAACGTTCAATATTGGTGTCGAAGGTTTTAACTTCATCGAGCACCTTTTCGGCTCTCTCTTTGTATTTACTAGCAAGAGAGTCAATTGTGTTGACATATGTTTGAAGTGGGTTGCCAGAACCATCGGTTGGATATCCTTTTTGACCTGGATATTTGGTGGTGTAGTATTGAGAAAGTTTGACACCATTAACGGTGTAATCTCTCATTAAGTCACCAGTTCCTTCAAATGGGGAACGATTGACAACGATGAAGTGGATACCTTGATAGGAAGCACCGGCACGAGTGACTAAAATTGGGTTTTCTGTACCACGGGCACATAAAACAATTTTGTCTTCTCCAGCAATATTTAATTGCTTGAAGTTACCGGTAACAGCATCACCTTCAATTAATGAAACACCATGGTTATTAAGTTCATGGTTATAAGTGATGTTACGTGGATAGAAGTTTGCACTGGATGAACCAATGACAAGGCTTCCTTCGACTTCACGATCATTATATAAATCATCAAACACACTAGCTTTAATGTAGTTTGGCTTTTCAGCTAACTGATTAAGGATACTTGTGCTAGGTGCGATATTTGATGCAGCAACACGAGTTTTGATTGTTGCATCTGGGTTGTACTTATTATCATAAGTATATAAACCAAGAATGAATTCTTTGACGAATTTATCTGATTCTTCTGTGGCTTTGTCTTTATCGACAATTCCGAGATCACCGAAGACAGATTTAGATCCGTCATCGCTTTCTTCAGAAGCAACTGTACCAAATGACTTGGTTGGATCCATTAAGCCATCGACGACACGTTTGAGGTGTTCGACGTTGTCTTGGGAGATTGTACCATTCCAGTAGTTATTGGATGCTCCATCATCAACGTTTACAAGAATGTGGGAGATGTGGTATGGAACTTTTGTTTCAAAGTATCCAGCGTATTTCTTAGATTCATCAGTATCGGATGTAGAACCATCTCTTAACAAGTTAAAATCTGGCCACTTGGTATTCGATTCATCAGCATAAATCTTATAGAAGTTCTCTTTGAACTTGGTTTGTTGTTCTTCGAATACATAGTATTCTCTGAGTTCTTCTTCATTCTCACAACCTTTTGATTTTAAGATTGATTCAAACTCAGTTTTTGTAGATGTGTTGTTTGTTTTAGCGTTCTTTTCGGCTGTATCCTTGTCGATTTGAACATTCTTGTCAGCAACACGGTTAATTTCTTCCATTTGGTTTAAACCAGTGTTTGTACCTTCTCCATCAGGATTAGCGATGGTGAAGTAGTTACGAACGACAAGTTTATAAACCTGGTTGAACATTTCTTCAGCATGTTCTGGGTTAACGACTGTTTCACCGAATAAATCATCAGCGGTGTATTCAACTTTTTGACCGTTAACTTCGTAGGTTAATATGACGCCTTTGGAGTTATATTCAGGACCTTTTGTCGAACAGGCAGCAAGTGCGCCAACGGCAAGAAGACCAGAGATAATTCCAGCAGACAATTTAGATTTCTTCATAGAACCTTTTCTTCCTCCTTTTTCAAACATAGCGAGATTATTCTATTCCTCTACTTGTATAAATACAACAAAAATTTAAGTGTGAATCATAAGTAAACTTATAAGGTTAATCATAAGAAAAAACGCACATAGATTTATCTATGAATAAAAATTATCGTTTTAGTTGATAAGCATCTAAACAATAGGTAAAATAGTGCTACTTTTGAGGAGGAGAAACGATGTCAGTTCTAGAAATTAAAGATCTCCATGTTGCTGTCAAAGATAAAGAAATCCTAAAAGGATTAAATCTTACAATCGATTTAGATAAAACTGTTGCTTTACTTGGTCCTAATGGAAACGGTAAATCAACACTTTTGCAAACAATTATGGGTAACCCAAATTACACTGTTACAAAAGGAAAAATTTTCTTTGATGGCAAAGACATTACTTCATTAGAGGCTGACGAAAGAAGTAAACTCGGATTATTCCTTGGCATGCAATATCCAAGTGAAGTTCCAGGTGTAAATAACGTTGATTTCCTCAAAGCAAGTCTCAACGCTCACCGTGAAAAACCTATTTCTTTATTTGAATTCTATAAAGTACTTAATAAAGCGTATGACAAAGTTCACATTCCATTTGAAATGTCGAACCGTAATTTAAATGAAGGTTTTTCAGGCGGCGAAAAGAAGAAAAACGAAATTCTTCAAATGTTAATCATTAATCCAAAACTTGTTCTTTTAGATGAAATTGACTCCGGATTAGATGTCGATGCGATTCAAACAGTTGCATCCGTCATCAAGGAAGAACAAGCTAATCGTGGATTTTTAATTGTGAGTCACTATGCTCGACTCTACGATTTAATCAATGTTGACCGTGCCATCATTCTTGTCAACGGACGCATCGCTAAAGACGGAGATAAATCCTTAATTCAAAAGATTGACCAAGAAGGTTATGAGTGGTTGAAAAAAGAAGGAATTGAGTTTGAAGATGAAAGACAAATGAACTCAGTTTCCATTGGATCTTGTGCCACAAAAGAGGCATTAAAAGGAGCCAAATGAGCACCCAAAAATTAGTCATTAAAAATAAAGAAAAAAGTGAGCTCGAACTGACTTCATTTTCGGATTTAGAAATTGAAGTTGAAGACGACTGTTCGCTTGTTTTGAAATTAGCTAATTTTGAAAATGCTGAAAATTTAAAAATCACCGCAAATCTCGGTTATAATTCGAGTTTTGACGTAGTTTTTGCTGATTTTTCTGATTCAAATATTTCGGTCAAAACTCAAGTAAATTTAAATAAAGAAGGTGCGAATTGTCGATGGCATTTAGCCACACTTTCTAGCCACGAAAATCATAAGAAATTTGATATCTCATTTACCCATCATGTTGGGCACACTTATGCCCTCATGGATAACTATGGTGTTGCTAAGGAAAAATCAAACATTGTTTTTACCGGTGTGAACCATATTTTAGAAGGTGCAAAAGGTAGTGAGACAATTCAAAACGCGAAGATTATTGTCTTTGATGAAGAATCCGGTGGAACAGCATCACCAGTGTTAAGAATTGATGAAAATGATGTCAAAGCTTCTCATGGAGCTGTGGTTGGTCAACTTAATGAAGATCACATGTTCTATTTAATGTCACGCGGATTAAATAAAGTAGAAGCGCGAGCACTAATCACACTTGGCTATCTCCAACCAATTTCTAGACAATTCTCTGAGAAAACCCAAGAAAAGATTCTCAATCTAATTCAGGAGGCAATGTAAGATGATTGATCCATATCGAATTAGAAAAGATTTCCCAATGTTTGAAAACCACATCAAGATGCAAGGTCATGATTTGGTGTTTTTAGATAATGCTTCAACAACATTTAAACCATTTGCTGTTATAAAAGCAGAAGAAGAATATCTTACTCGTTTTACAAGTAATACACATCGTGGTGACTATGATTTATGTTTCGCCAATGACTCAAAAGTCGCTGAAGCTAGACATGTAGTTGGTCATTTTATCAACGCCTTAGATAAAGAAATTGTCTTTACTAGCGGAACAACAATGTCGATTAACTTTATTGCTTTAGGTTATGCAGCAAAATATCTCACCAAAGATGATGAAATTTTATTAACTCTTGCAGAACACGCTTCAAACATTCTTCCTTGGTATAAGGTTTCAGAAATGACTGGTTGTAAAATTAACTTTATTCCTTTAACTAAAGAAGGAAGATTAACTGCTGAAAACCTTAAAAAGGTTATTTCAAACAAAACTAAAATTGTTGCAGTTGCCCAAGTGACTAACGTTTTAGGTTTTGTTAACGATATTAAAGAAATTGCTAAGGTCGCCCATGAATACGGAGCACTTCTAGCTTGTGATGGAGCTCAATCAGTTCCTCACATGAAAGTTGATGTAAAAGATTTAGATGTTGATTTCTTATCCTTCTCTGGACACAAGCTTTGTGGTCCAACTGGTATCGGAGTTTTATATGGAAAATATGAACTTCTTGAGAAGATGGATCCAGTTCTTTCTGGCGGAGGAAATAACGTCAAATTTGAAACAGATGTGTCTGTTAAATACCTTCCAGCACCAGCTAAATTAGAGGCCGGAACACTTAACATTCAAGGTATTTACGGATTAGTTGCAGCCATCAAATATTTAGAAGAAATTGGTATGGAAAATATTGAGGATTTGGAAAAAAATAACCGCAAATATGCCATATCTTTACTTAAACACATCCCAGATTTAGTGATCTATAACGAAGACGCTGAATCAGGAATTATTACATTTAATATGAAGGGAGTTTTCGCTCAAGACTTAGCGACATATCTTAATTCAAAAGGTATTGCTTGTCGTAGTGGCCAACACTGTGCAAAACTTCTTCATCACTTTACAGGTGAACTCGCCACAGTAAGAATGTCGATGTACTTCTATACAACCAAAGAAGATATCGATGCTCTAGCTAATGCTTTAAAAAATGGAGGTAATTTCTTAGATGCCTATTTCGCTTAGCCCAATGATGATGAGACAAATCATCATGGATCATTATGAAAACCCACAATATAAGCACGCTCCAGAAGGAGATCTTTCTAGATATGAACAAGTCCATATGGATAGTGCCAACTGCATCGACGACATTATCGTCTATGTTTTAGTCAAAGATAACAGAGTTATCGATGCTTGTTTTGATGGAGTTGCATGTACAATCTCCACCTCTTCAACAGATATTATGTGCGGTCTCATGATTGGTAAAACCTTTGATGAGGCCAAATACATTGTCGAACAATATAACAACATGATTCACGAGAAAGAATATGACGCTAATGTGCTCGATGAAGCGATTGTCTTCATGAATACATCTAAACAAGCTGCTCGTATTCATTGCGCAACCATTGGTTGGGATGCACTCGATGAAATCTTAGAACATCATCACCATGAAGAAAAATAGTTACGAAGTTAAAGAAGAAAAGGATTATAAGTACGGTTTTAAAGATGCCGACCAATCCATTATCACGACCGGCAAAGGTTTAAGTGAAGACGTCGTTCGTGAGATTTCTCGTTTAAAAAACGAGCCAGAATGGATGCTCGAGTTCCGTTTAAAATCATACGAAGCTTTTAAACGTCTTCCAATGCCGTCTTTTGGACCAGATTTATCCTTCCTTGATTTTGATTCATACACCTACTTTACTCGTACCTCGAAAAAAGTTGAAAAGAGTTGGGATGAAGTTCCTGAAACAATTAAAAATACTTTCCAAAAACTTGGTATTCCTGAAGCTGAACAAAAATATTTAAGTGGTGTGACCACCCAATATGAATCAGAAGCTGT
>JAFSMX010000004.1 GCA_017447725.1 Bacilli bacterium | reverse complement strand
TGATAATAAAAAAGTCGGATAATACAAAGGATATTGCGACGATGCAACTTTTTTTCTACTATGGTTTACTATGTTTTATATACTTTGTATATATTATAAAAAAGACATCCTGTGTTACCAGAATGTCACACTTTTCCAATGGTGCCTCCACGCAGAATCGAACTACGAATTGATCCTTACCATGGATCCGTTATACCACTTAACTATGGAGGCAAGTGCGTCTATTATAAATACTTAATAATATTTATTCAACTATTTCTCCATATAAATCATAGACAAACGCGGAAGTGATTTTAACCTTAACAATATCACCTGTTTTAAGTTCTTTTTCACTATGGAAGGAAATCTTTCCATCAATATCATCTGGAGCATTCCAATAGGAGCGTAATTGATAGAGCTTATCTTTAGGATGAGCTTCAATAACGATTCCTTCCATCACTTCTCCGATATGTTCTTTATTTTTCTTATAAGAAAGTTTCTTTTGAACTTCCATAATGAAATGGAGACGACTAACTTTCATTTTTTCATCAATTTGGTTTGGATACTTATCCGCTTTAGTGTGGTCTTCACGTGAATATTTAAATGCACCCATGTGGTCAAAGTTATTGTGTTTAGTAAACTCAACAAGTTCAGCAAAGTCATCATCACTTTCACCTGGGAAGCCAACAATATATGTTGTTCTTAAAATCGCGTGAGGTACTTTTGAACGAATCTTATCAAGTAAAACTTGATATTCTTCTTTTGTTCCCCTTCTTAGCATGCCTTTTAAGACATTATTCGAGGCATGTTGAAGAGGAATATCAAAATAAGGTTTAACTGCTTTCGAAGTCGCAATATAATCGATTAATTCATCTGTGATTTCATCTGGATATAGGTAAAGAAGACGAATGGAGTAAAATCCGAGATTTTCAACTTCTTTCAGTAGATCCACCACTGTTTTACCTTCATCTAGGTCACTTCCATAACGAGTGGTGTCTTGGGAGATTAAAACGATTTCTTTGATTCCACTCTCCTTAAGGAGTTTCGCCTCTTTAATGACGTCATTAAATGGGCGGGAATTAAATGATCCACGAATCAAAGGAATCGCACAATAGGCACAACAGTTATTGCAGCCTTCAGAGATGCGTAAATACGCCATGTATGGAGGGGTAGAAAGCATTCGAACGAATGGGTTTAGAGGTTGGACTTTACTTGAGAGTAAAGATTCGAGTTTTTCGTTAAGTTTATTGTAGTCTCTAATTGGAACCCATAAATCGACTTCTGGGATGCTTTCTTGAAGCTCTTTTAAGTAGCGTTCAACTAAGCATCCGACAACAACGACTTTCTTTCCATACTTACAAACATCAAGAATGTTTTCGATGGATTCTTTCTTGGAGTCTTCGATAAAACCACAGGTGTTAACGATAATGACATCACTATCTTCAACAGTGTTGGTGATTTCGAATTTAGATTGGTTGAGCATGCCTAAAATCATCTCGCTATCGACGAGATTTTTCGCGCATCCTAATGAAATTAATCCAACTTTATACATCTTTTGTTTTGAAATGTTCTCCATAAGGAGAACCATATGAGATTGTTTTACTTACCTAGAGTAATTAGACTAAGCAACGATCAACGAGTTGAGGGAAGTCAACAAATGGGTTACGTAATTTTTGGATTTCGGATTCAACAATGTCGTTACGTTTCTTTTCTAGATCACTTGGTGGATCAATCTTGTTCCACTCTTTTAAGACTCGTTTACATTCATCAACCGAGCTATAACCCATGATATCAGTTAACTGTAAGTTGCCACACATAATTGGAGTGTGTCCTGGTTGTTTGGCTGGATCAACAGCCTCTTCTAAAGAGTAGACTGGTTTCTGATTATTATAATCAGTTGTACTCTTTGGATAGTAGACATCATATGAACCAATCGAGGAGTAGTGAATCCACATGTACATGATGATACGAGCGGTATCACCTTTAAAGTAGTCAGCGATTTCACATCTCTTTTGGTCGACACTAACTAAGAGTTTATATGGACCTCCATCTGTACTAGAGAAGACTTTGGTGGTGTCTTTCTTTTCTTCTTCAGTGAAGGTAGTAAAAACAGAGTTTTTACGGTCAGTATTTACAGCGGTTGTTGTTGGGCGAAGGTTATAAATATCACTTCCGCCACCCCAGTAGTTTTCTGGGCCACCGCCATCATCCATCTTGTGTTCGACAAATTGACTACTACGATACCAAAGGTCATTGGAGTTAGCACAGCACCAAACGTGTTCACGTGAGGTTCCACCGTTTTCTTTGGCAGTATAGAAGGTTTCACGTTTTCCGTTATCCTTCATATCTGTTTTAGCGAACAATGATGTGACTTGGTTATATCTTAGATATGTTTTATGTTGGTCGATCATATAACGATGGATGTTATACATTAAAGTATCACCAACGCTTGATCTAAAGTTATAGTCAGCGACTGGATTACCAGCGTAGTCTTGTTTATTTGTGTAGTACTTTTCGTAGTTATCCCAGGTTGGGGCACTACCAGAGGTACCTCCTCCGCCTCCACTGGATTTCTTACGGTGAGTGCCACCGCCAGAAGTACAGCCAGTTGCTAAAGCAGCTAAGGCGACAAGAATGAGTAGTTTGTTCATCTTCATAAAAACTTCTCCTTTAGTTATTAAACTAAACAACGATCAACAAGTTGAGGGTAATCAATAAATGGATTACGGTTTCCTTGGATTGATTCAACATAGCTATTACGGTTGACTTCCACCGCGCTTGGTGGGTCAATGCGGTTCCATTCTTTTAAGGCAGCATAGCATTCTTCAACAGTGTTATAGGCTAAGATGTCAGTTAAAAGAAGGTTTCCACAAACATTTGGGTTATGAGTTGTCGAAAGTTCGACAGCTTCATTGATGTTATAAACAGGTTTATAGTCTGGAGAGTAATAGACGTTAACGTCTCCGATTAAAGAATAATGGAGCCACATGTACATGACAATACGAGCGATATCACCTCTAAAAGCAGGATCAACTTGGAATCGGTTCGCTGAGGCATCGACATAGCAACGATATGGTCCTCCATCAGAAAGTTGAGTAGTTTCTCCAATTTCGGAATCTTTAAAGACATAGAATGCCGCGTCTAATCGCTTTTGGTTAATTCCTGTACCGGTTGCTGGGCGAACATGGAAGAGATCACTTCCGCCTCCCCAGTACTTATCGTTACGGTCATTGATGTTGTATTCCCATACTTGGGAATGTCTCCACCATAAGCCGTTCGATTTTGCACAAGCCCAAACGTGTTCACGGTCTTGACCAGTATGAGTAACGCGAGAAGTTTGTTTTCCCGTATAGAAAAGTTCATTTAGTTGTGTTCCAGGAACTAAATCAGTTGCGGTATTAGCATAAAACCAGTAGTTACCATAGGTAACATAGGTTTGATGTTTTTCAATTAAGTATTTGTGTAATTCGAATTGAAGATTGTTTCCGATTTGGTTTTGGAAATTATAACCAGAATAATGCTTATCATAATCTGGATAAACATTTTCGTATGGAGCAGGTTCGCTTGTTGAAGGAGGAAGAGATGTTGTTGTCTTCTTTCCACTAGAACCTTTATTACAACCTGAAAAGGCACAAATAGAGGTAACTAGAAACAATGACCACTTGGAAATTTTCATCTAAATAAATTATATAGAGGTGTCTTTAATTATTCAATTAATAAAGTCCATATACAAAAATGACCGACAATTTACGGATATTTCTAAAATTATCCGTGTTTTGTAGATGATTTACTGAAAAAGAAAAATACCGCCAAACGACGATATTTTGTATGAAACGGGAATAATTCCCGAACTATAAGATTTGTAGAGATAATGTTTTCATAGTCTCTACCTACCTTTCGTAACACCATTGTAACAAAAATAATGTATTGAAAAAATAAGAAAATGTTTATATAGTGATTAGCGCTTACTAACTAAGGAGAAATTATGTATACAATCTTTGTTGATAGTGACTGTGACATGACACCGGAACTTTGTTCCAAATATGGATTTAAACTTATTTCGATGCCATATTCAATCGATGGAAAAGAGATCTTTCCATACGTTGATTTTAAAGAATTTGACTACAAAAAATTCTATGACCAATTAAGAGATGGTGTTCTTCCAACAACATCAGCTTTATCACCAGAACAATATAAGGAATATTTCGAACCAGAATTTAAAAAAGGAAATGATATTCTTTACATTCACTTCTCAGCAGCGATGAGTGGCACATTTAACGCTCTTCATCTTGCTTTAGAAGAATTAAAAGAAAAATATCCTGAAAGAAAGTTCGAAAGAATCGATACCAAAGGAATCACATTAGGTTCTTATAACATCTGCTGTACCATCGGCGATTTATTAAAATCAGGTAAAACTGTTGATGAAATTTTAGCGATGAAAGATGACATTGTTGATCACACCGCCTTCTATTTCTACGCTGATGACTTAAAATTCTTCAAACGTAGTGGCCGTGTCAGTGGCTTTGCTGCTTTTATGGGCGGCATCATTGGAATTCGTCCATTAATCTACATTGGTGATGATGGAAAAATGACTACAAAAGCTAAATCTCGTGGTTACAAAAACACACTCCAAATGCTTCTTAATTATGTCATTGAATTAGAAGATCATATTAAGGATCATCGAGTTGTTATTGCTCATTCTGACGCCCTAGAAATTGCCACTGAATTTGGCAAGATGATGAAGGAACATTTTGGTCAAGATTTGAACATCGAATATACCGTTGTTAACCCAACTGCTGGAAGCCACTGTGGACCAAACGCGATTGGTGTCACTTTCCACGCAAAACACCGTTAATTTCTAAACTCAATAAAAAACAAAAATCAACCGCAATTCACGGTTGATTTTTTAGTTTTGCTGGTGATTTTAGATTTCTTTACGTCGAGCAATAAGCCATCCACCGATAGCTGTTGCAGCACAATAAACAACGAGTAAAATCATGCCAGAAATGATTAGTTTATTATTGGTTGTTGAGGCCGTAAAATTACCAACAATTCCATCGATCCAATAGTCGGTTAACTTGAAGGAATCACTCTTGATTAAAGTGTCACCAAAATTAAGTAATAAATTTACTCCAAGTGGTCCAAGTAAGTTAAGAGCAATGGAAGCACCAACTTTGGTAAACGAATAAGAAATCATGAAGTATAAAGAGTGGTAGGCTAACACACCTAATAATTGACCAATAATAATGACAGCCACGTTATCTTTTAAAGCTTCATTATTGCCATACATTGCTGTTCCAATTAGGAAGGCAACTAAGACAGAGAGAATTGACCAAATAATGACCGCTGAAACAGAGATGATGTATTTAGAGAAATAGACTTTTGTACGATCATTTCCTTTGGCAATTATGGTTTTCATGGTGCCACTAGTAAAGTCTTCACAGACATAAATCGCAATAAAGATGGCACTAATCATGCCAATTGAGGCATTAGATATCGCACTTTTGGCAAAGAAGACACCAGAAAGTGTGAGTGTTGGTTGGCCAATCGCCTCCAATGCATCATTAGCAACCTTCGCAGTTACTAAAGTAAGAATTAAAAATCCAATTGAAATCGCTACACAAACATAGAAAGCTTTGGAACGAAGGATTTTACGAAGTTCAAAACGAAGTAGTTTACCCATTTTATCGCCCAATCCTTTCTATGAAGTAATCTTCAAAGGCCATATCGGAGTGTGATAATCCGTTTACTTTTACTCCACCTTTGACTAATAATTCATTAATTTTTGCTGCTTCTTCATAGTGATCAAACATGACTAATTCATGATCATTAATTTCATATCTATTAAGAAGATTATTCTCTTTAAGAATACTTTCAGCTTTATTCACGTTATCAACACTAATTTTGAGGTTGGTTTGGCAGCGTTCATTTAACACATCAGCTTCGATTTCTTCGACCAGTCGACCATCGTTAATAATTCCATAACGAGTGGTAATCTTCGCTAGTTCATCTAAGATGTGACTCGAGATTAAGAATGAAACGCCTTTTTCTTTGTTTAGTTTTAGAATCGTATCTCTGATTTCTTTAATTCCAGCTGGATCTAGACCATTAATTGGTTCATCAAGGATCAATAAATCAGGATGACCAAGGAGCGAAATCGCGATACCTAAACGCTGTTTCATACCTAAAGAATATTCTCTAACTTTACGTCTACTAGCACCGCTAAGACCAACAAGATCAAGAATTTCATTAATCTCGTTTACATCTCCACCATTAAGAATGGCGAAGCGTTTCATATTTTCGATGGCATCAGAGTTTTTATATAAACCAGGTTCCTCGATTAAAGAGCCGATTTTGATACGGCCTTCGTCGAGCTTAGTTGAACCAAATAAACTCATTTCACCACTTGTTGGTCTTAATAGACCAAGAAGTAGTTTCATTGTTGTGGTTTTACCAGCACCGTTTTTGCCAATAAAACCATAAATGTCGCCGCGAGCAATGTGCATGCTCACGTGGTCGACAGCAAGTTTATTTGGAAACTTCTTTGTTAAATCTTTTGTTTCAACAATGTATTCCATAATTTTCCTTTCTTTAGTAAAAAAGGTGCATAAGCACCTTCTTTATTAACGTGGGAATTTTTCACGGTTCGCATTATAGTGGGTGTGAAGAAGTTTTTCACTGAGCTCACTTAATGGTTCACCAAGATAATCCTTGTAGAGTTTTTGGATATCTGGGTTATTGTGTGATTGACGAACTTTTTGACGTTCATCTTCACTATATAAGACTGATGCACGTTTAGCGCGGTATGTTTCGAGAATGTTATCATCCTCATTTGGAAGGAACATTGGTTTAACATAAGGTTGACCACCACCGTTAATACATCCTCCTGGGCAACCCATGATTTCGATGAAGTGGTATTTGGATTTACCATCTTTCACATCATCAAGGAGAACTTTGGCGTTTTTCATTCCAGAGCAAACGGCAACATTAATCGTTGTACCATTAATATCGATACTTGCTTCTTTAATTCCTTCTAAACCACGAACAGCTTCAAAGGCAATTTTTTCGTGTTCCTTACCAGTTAAAACGAAGTAAGCAGTACGAAGTGCTGCTTCCATAACACCGCCGGTGACACCAAAGATGACACCTGCGCCAGAGTATTCACCAAGAAGGTCTTGGTCGAATTCTTCGTTTTCTGGAAGGAGTTTCCAGTTAATACCACTACGTTTAATCATGCGTCCAAGTTCACGGGTAGTTAAGACAGCATCAACATCACGGATGCCATTAACTTCCATTTCTGGACGAGATTTTTCAAATTTCTTGGCGGTACAAGGCATAATCGAGACCACGAAGATATCTTTTGGATCAAGGTTATGAACTTTGGCGAAATATGACTTAGTAATTGCTCCTTGCATTTGGTGAGGAGATTTACAAGTGGACATATTTGGGATCACTTCTGGATAGAAGTATTCCATATAGTTTACCCATCCTGGTGAACAGGATGTGATTTGTGGAAGAACGCCACCTTTTTTGATTCTTTCAATGAGTTCGTAGCCTTCTTCCATGATGGTGAGGTCAGCACCGAAGTTGACGTCAAAGACACGGTTAAAGCCGAGTCTATGAAGTGCGGCGATCATTTTCTTAGTACCGTTGGTACCAATCTTTTCGCCGAATTCTTCAGCAATAGCTGAACGAACAGCTGGAGCGACTTGGCAAACAATGAATTTGCCTTGACGTTTGGCTTCATCCACTAAGTGGATTTCATCGTGTTCCATTAAGGCACCAGTTGGGCAAACAAGAACACATTGACCACATTGCATACATGGGGATTTAGCAAAACTACGGTTGTCAGCTGGAGCAACGAAAGTGTTAAATCCACGTTTTTCAAAACCTAAGATGCCAATACCTTGGAGTTCTTTACAGGTTTCAATACAACGTCCACAAAGGATACATTTTCCGCTATTACGGATAATGCCTGGAGCGACTTCGTCGATGGATGCAGGAGTTTGCACACCAATAAATTTACCATCACGAGCACCAACCATTTTTGAGACTTCAAGAAGTTCACATTGTCCGTTTTTTGGACATTGTAAACAGTTCTTTTGGTGGTTAGAGAGGATGAGCTCGACGCTATTGCGTCGGGCATCTGTTGCTTTTTGTGAGGAAATAATGATTTCCATTCCTTCTGTAACTGGAGCAGCACAAGAAGCAACAAGGCCCCTAGCGCCAACAACTTCAACTAAACAGACACGGCAAGATGCTAATGAACATCTTCCTTTATGGAAGCTACATAAAGATGGGATGTTGTATCCACATTTTCGACAAGCTTCTAAGACAGTTAAAGAACTATCGACTTGGTAGGATTTTCCTTCAATTTTGATATTGACTAAAGCCATCTTTATTTCCTCCTATTTCTTTTCGACGGCACCAAAGTGACAGTTGGACATACATAATCCACATTTTATACACTTGGATTGGTCGATCTTAAATGCTTCTTTACCAACAACACCGCTAATTGCTTGAACTGGACAGTTACGGGCACATAAAGAGCATTTCTTACATTTATCAGGATTGATTTCATAATGAAGCATTGCTTTACAAACACCAGCTGGACACCTGTGTTCTTTAACGTGGGCTTCATATTCTTCTGGGAAGTTAGTCATGGTCGAAAGAATTGGGTTTGCGGCGGTTTGACCTAAAGCACATAAAGAGTTGGCTTTAGTAATAGAGGCGAGTTCTTTAAGATCTAAAAGATCTTGTTCTTCGCCTTTACCATTACAAATCTTTGTTAAGATTTCGAGCATGCGTTTGGTTCCGATACGGCATGGTGAACATTTACCACATGATTCATCAACGATGAATTCCATGTAGAATTTTGCAACGTCAACCATACAGTTATCTTCATCCATGACGATCGCGCCACCAGATCCCATCATCGATCCGCGGGCAACAAGAGTATCAAAGTCGATCTCGGTATCAAGATCTTTCTCGGTCAGACATCCTCCGGATGGACCACCGGTTTGAATGGCTTTGAATTTCTTTCCGTTTGGGATTCCTCCACCAATGTCATAAATGAGTTCACGGAGAGTGGTTCCCATTGGAACTTCGACTAAACCGACGTTATTGACTTTACCACCAAGAGCAAAGACCTTTGTTCCTTTGGAACCTTGTGTACCAATGGAAGCAAATTTATCAGCGCCTTCGCGCATAATCCAACTCACGTCAGCAAGGGTTTCAACGTTATTAATAATACTTGGTTTTTGCCATAAGCCTTTAATGGCTGGGAATGGCGGTCTTGGACGAGGCATGCCACGTTTTCCCTCAATAGAATTGAGGAGGGCGGTTTCTTCACCACAGACGAATGCGCCAGCACCCAAACGGATGTGACATCTAAAGGAGAAATCGGTTCCTAAGATGTGGTCACCTAAAAGACCGACTTCTTCGAGTTCTTTAATTGCTAAACGTAAACGTTGGACCGCGATTGGGTATTCAGCACGAACATAGAAGTAACCGTTTTTAGCGCCAATCGCGTAACCAGCGATCATCATACCTTCGATAACACCAACTGGGTTACCTTCTAAGATACTTCGATCCATGAATGCGCCTGGATCACCTTCGTCACCGTTACAAATGACGTATTTATCTTCGCTTTGTTGGTTCAGAGCGAACTGCCACTTTCTTCCAGTTGGGAAGCCAGCACCACCACGACCTCTTAATCCAGATTTGAGGATTTCATCAACAACTTCTTGTTGCGACATATGAAGAGCTCTAGTTAAGCCTTTGAAGGCTCCGAAGCCAAAGGCTTCTTCGAGCTCTTCTGGGTTGATCATGGAGCAACCGTTAAGAGCGATACGTTTTTGTTTCTTATAGAAGTTGATGTCGTCTTGACGTTCAACTTTTTCTTTGGTTTTTGGATCAACGTAGAGCAAATCTTCAATGCATTTACCTTCGATGACGTCTTCTTGGATGATACGTTCAACATCGCTTACTTTCACAGCGCGATATAAACGGTCTTCTGGGAAGACTTTGACAAATGGGCCTTGTGAGCAGAAGCCGAAGCAACCAACACGGTTGACTGTGGCTTTATCTTCGAGGTGTTTCTCCTTAATGAGAGCTTCTAATTTTTCTAAGATTTCTCCAGAGTTCGAAGATAAGCATCCGGTACCACCACAAACAACGAGGTGTTTTTTACCATCAGCACCACTGAACTTTTTCTCTAAGCAAGAGGAGCAATGTTCGATTTTCTCATGTAATTGTTGTTCATTAAGAATCTTTTCCATTGCCTAGGCCTCCTTTGCTGCGAGAGCTTTGTATTCCTCAATAAGAGGAATGACTTTCTTTGCTTCCATCTTTGGATAAACTTTTCCATTAATGGAAATCGCTGGAGCGATACCACAAGCTCCGATGCAACGAAGTGCATCTAAAGTAAATAATCCGTCATCGGTTGTTTCTCCTGGTTTAATCTTTAAAACTTCGGAGAATTTATCCATCACGGCTTGACTACCTTTAACGTAACAAGCAGTACCTAGACAAACACCGATGACGTATTTGCCTTTCGGTTTAAGTGAGAAGAATGAATAGAACGTTACAACACCATAGATTTCCGCAACAGAAATACCTGTTAGCTTCGAAACAAGTTCTTGAACTTCTAAAGGAATATAACCATATTCACTTTGGATCGCTTCAAGAATCATCATTAATGGTGTTTCTTCATCTTTATAACGTTCCACAATTTCTGTGATTTGTTTCACAGCATGGGATTGTAATTTTGCCATAACAATCTCCTTTTCTATAATAACGCCCTTTAATTATTAATAATTAGGAGACCATATTCAACAAAATACGTTTGATAAGCGCTTACAAAGTAAGAAGAAAGTTAATAACCCCACTCTTTAATGTACTCTAAATCCCACTCTAACCTGATCCAATCAAACGTTACTTTATGACGCTTTTCTGGATGAGTGTCTTGGTTGTGTAGATAACGAGCATAAGGACGGATTAAAATACGACCAATATGAGGTGTATTTAGTTTCTCACATCGTTTTTGTTTAGAGTATTTTAATACCGATTCCATCGAACAAATTTCACCTTCTTCGATGTCACCGTGATAGATGAAATCAGCGGAAGGTTTACTTGGATCGTTGCCGTCAAAAACAACTCGTTTTACCAGGTCACGAACAAAGAAACGATTTTCGTTGAAAGCTTCGTTAATTTCTTTGACTTCATCTTCATAAAAGACCATGACTTTGTTTTGATTCATGCGGTCTTTTCCAGTTCCATCAAGAGTTCCGTCAGCGTAGTGGTACTTTAAAAAGCATTCAATGATATGTTCGCTCATGCCATTCTCGCGTAACCACTTAATAAAGGTTTGGATGTCTTCACAGTGTACTTGAGAACTTTGTCCATGTTTGACGGACAAGTAATGAACTTCATCGCCAATAGTAAATTTTAAATCTGGCTTCGCAAATCCCGGAACTTTCTCAACATAGACCGTGTCAAACATATCTGCACGTTTAAACATCGTGCGAACAATATACTGTAGATGTTTCGAAAGTTCAGGTAGTTTCTTACCATTGATTGCTTCTAAAAGTTCGGTTTCATTTCGCATACCGTTTTCGTAACCAATAATACCTGAATTTTGCATACTTTGACCTCCTTTCTAGGCATTAAGCCTTTATTAACTTAATTCGTTAAATAAGGGGTGTTTTTGCACTGTTTTTTGATAATAAAAGTTTGCGCACAAAGTGCGCAGACACTTATTAGAATTTGCTGTGAGACTGTTAGAGCAGTTTTCTTTAATCTACATGTCGCCTTTTCGCCCTGCCTATCCACCAAAAGAAAAAAGACGTTCATCACGTCTTTCATTCTTTGGTGGTCTAGGCCGGGGACGATCCGGCGACACGTAGATTTTCAGTCTACTGCTCTACCAGCTGAGCTACCAGACCATTTGCCTGGTAGCGCTGTTAGAGCAGTAGACTTCCCAACTAGGTCGGGGTTGGTCAGCTGTTCGACTTTTTGCTACCAGCAAATTCAATAATCTACTACGAATAATAGATTAGTGGTTACTTAAAATAACGATTTATATTATTAATGAAACATCAATAATAATCAATGTTTAATTATTAGAAGTTTTTCGCGCGTAATTCAAAATACGCTTGTGGGTGTGCACAAACTGGGCAGATCTTTGGTGCTTCTTTACCAACATGGATGTGACCACAGTTACGGCATTTCCAGACAACAACGTCTTCCGCAATAAAGACTCTTCCACCCTCGACTTTGTCGAGAAGGGCACGATATCTTTCTTCGTGTTCTTTTTCAATCTTGGCCACCGCTTCAAATTCGAAAGCAATCTTATCAAAGCCTTCTTCACGAGCGACTTTGGCGAATTCTTTGTACATTGAAGTCCATTCCTCATTTTCGCCTTCAGCAGCAGCTTTTAGGTTTTCAGTTGTGGATTTAATTTCGCCACCTTGAAGGTATTTAAACCACATTTTGGCGTGTTCTTTTTCGTTTTCAGCTGTTTCTAAGAAAATAGCGGCGATTTGTTCAAATCCTTCTTTTTTAGCTTTGCTAGCAAAGTAGGTGTACTTGTTACGAGCTTGGCTTTCTCCAGCGAAAGCAAAGGCTAAATTCTTTTCTGTGCGACTTCCTTTAAGTTCCATTTTACTTTTTCTCCTTTAAGGATGTTTCTTTACGAACTGGCTTACCAAAGCTAACTTCTGCTAACGCAAGTTGTCCAGCGTTATAAACATCCACTTTTCTTTCATGACCGCTAAAGAAGAATCTATTAATAGATTCCCAGATACAAACCCATGAGATGATGAGGAGTGGTTCCATTAAGACAGAATTCCAGTTTCCAAAGATAGAAAGAAGAATGTAGGTCATTAGAAAGATTGCGCCGAAAACAAGAATGAAGATTCCACTCCACATATTCTTACGGTAGGCTAAACGACAATCTTCGTATTCTAAGTTATAGTGACGTACAACAGTCTTACGAATGTTGGTCTTCATCTCCTCAGAATACTTTCCGTCATCATCAAAACGGATGACAAGAGGAATCGACGCTCTTAAGAAAAAGACTTCATTATTAATATAATCATAGATTTCAGGATTCATTCTTCGGTTGTAAGAGAACTCGGAGAATGGGGATTCAATCTTGGTTAAGTCAACATTGATGTAGGCTTTTCCATCATCCATGACAAGAGCATTCTCAAAACGAATTGATGTACGATACTTCTTAGCGAAGAGTTCATCAATACGTCGATGAAAAATACGATTTTCTTCTAATATTTTTCGTCGATCAAGTTTTAGAGCGTTCTTTTCTTCCTTAGTCATGTGTCTAAAATTATAGCAGTTTTCTTAGAAAATTGCGATAAAAAGGCATTTTTTGATTAAAAACCAATTAAAAATTCAGTCTATTTTTTGTCATAAACCGCTATCAAAAAATGAGTTTCTATTTTCTTCCATGTTTTTTTCTTCCAAATTTGCAATACAAAAATTCATAAAACAGATTGCGGTTTTTTAATTTTTTTCTATAATAAAGACTAGAAAAGGAGATAACAATGAACTTCGATAAATGGTTTAATAGTCAATCAAGATTAGTCCAAGTCATCATTTTCATCCTTCCAATCGTTGGTTGGGTTGTTGAAATTTTAGTTCGTCTTTCTGCTTTATTAAGAAAGCAATCAACAACAAATATTCTTGGATTTGTTCTCTACCTATTAGTTGGTGGACTCTGGATTCCAGTTCTTATTGACTTAGTTTATTTAATCCTCAAAGGTAAGTTAATTCTTACTGAATAAGATCAATAACAAATTAAAAAATACTCCATTAGGAGTATTTTTTTCATTTCAATTTTCTTATAAAAGAAACAATAACAAAACTAGTACAATTGGCGCAACAAGAACGACACATGATAAAACAAGCATCAAAATTGTGTACCAAGTACGGATTTTGACAATATTACGAATGGCAATTGAGATTTGAATACCACCCATAATCACCGATGCTAACGAAAAAAGGAAAAAGAGTGGGATTATAAAAATTGCGAATAATGAAGACCAATCTCCACTATGAAGCATCTCATAACAACCTCGAAATACGATAGCGTCATAAGTTAGACAGACAGCGCAAACAGCCATGAGGATGCAGTTTGTAATAAAGGCTTTTTTAATTAGTTGCATATTTATCTCCTCGAATGATTATAGTCCCAAATATTTTTTAGTCAAATCGATGATTTATACTAGCACAAAAAATAGTTAAGAATTGCGGTTATTTTTAAATAAAAGAAAAACAGGTTTTTACGCCTGTTTTGCATAATTTATACAGAAATTGCTGGTTATTTTTGCTTATATCGACGAATGTAGAAGTATCCACCAACAGCAGCAATCATAATGACACTAGCCACAACAATAATTGCTATATTTGATGTGTTGTTTAATGTCACTGTTATGACTGAAGTTGGCGCTTTTCCAAGTTCGACAAGATCATTCATGAAGGCTGTTTGTCCGTGTTTTTGGACACAGACTTCATATGTCTTTATCATACGTTCAATACAAGCTTCACCACTATCATCAGAATATTGAGCAGTAGCGTACTTAATTAAGTCTTTAGCGTATGCTTCTTCAGTTTCACCTAATGCAGCAGCATCAGTTAGAAATGTATTGTATGCGGAGGCACATGTTGACCATGCTGTCGATAATCCTGTTGTACAATTTTCAGTATTGTCCATAGCAGCATTAAATGCTTTAGCAAACTTCACTGCAACTCTTTGAGCAGCAATGTGATCAAGAGAGTTAGCAATGTTTGAAGATGGACCAAGAGCATTTACAACAATTTCCTTAATGTAAATTGCCTTTGATGAACTATTAACATAATCAATAGAAATAGTTCCTGATTTACCGCCTAAATCAAAGGTATACGGTGTATTTGTGTTAGTAATTGTTTGAGCAGAGCCATAGGCTGTTCCTCCAACACTAACTTGAACAGTAGCATTAATACTACTAGCACCAGAAGTATAAATAGTCACAGAATTGACTGTTCCGCTAAAATCAGATGATTGTAAAGAAACATCAGAGAATGGGTGTGTTCCCGAACCAAATTGTTGTCCTTTTGTGCCATCATAACCAAAGTATGGGGTGCCATCGTCTGTTCCGGACATTGTCCATGAATGAGTGCCAAGTTCCACGCTTCCGGCGGCTGAAAATTGTTTTGATTCAAATGTATAATCATAATTTTCAGTAACAGCAGCTGTAATAGTATTAACACTTTGTGTTACTTGAACAGCGCTAGAAGCAGTTGTGGTTAATGAATTGTAGGTCGCGGTCAAAGTTTTACCATCATCATCAGTAGACCATGTATGTGGAATTGCGATATTTGTTCCACCAAGTTTGATCGTTAATTGACTATATGTTAAAACAGTCTGATGTCCAGCTCCGTCATTATAGGTTACAGACCAACCATTTACATCTGTTCCACTTAATGTGGAGCCAGAATAAACATTAATTGTTGGTGCTGTCCATGAAATAGATGGAGTTGAATTTACGGTAACGTTATATTGAGCAGTTTTAGAAACGTTGTTTTCAGTATAAGTAACAGTTACTGTTTTATTTCCAGTTGATGATAAGTCTGGTGCTGAAACACTTGTTGGTGAAACTGTTGTGCTTGTTGAATCGGTATAATTCGCGGTAACAACTAATCCAGTATAGTTAAATGTATCACCAACAGTAAATGTTTTTTGAACATTTGTTGTGTCAATAGAAATTGAATCTAACACCTTTGGTGTTACAGCCTTCCATAAATAAACTGGTGATTGCCCGGATGAGTAACAAGCAAATAAATCAGAAGAATTATATCTAATTTGTGTTCTAGTTTCGTGTGGGCCAATATTAATAATAGCGGCATCGCTATCGAAACTAATTGTTGCAGTACCAGCGGTACTAATAACACGCAAATAGTTATTATTTCCACTTGCGGCTGATGCTAAATAACCATTAGTTCCAGCATAGTTTTCTGTTTCAAATGTCCAAGCTCCAGATGAACCACCAAGAGTAAAACTCATTACTTCAGAACCTCTTGTAATTAATCCGTCTGAAACGGTAGCGCTTGTTGTTTTACGGTTATTTGCGTTTGATGTAACAGCGATAGCTTTAACAGTTCTGCTCGTACCATTGGTAATAATATAGCTCTTACCAGCTTCTAAGTCCGATGTTGAATTCGCTAATTCAAACTGAGTTGAATCAGTTGTTCCACCACTATCACTAACAACAATTTGATATGTCGCCGATTTACCACCAAAACTAACTGTAACAGTTTGATTTCCAGCAGTTGACATATTGTATCCGCTATATGATGCGCTACTAGTCACGTCCGCAGAAGAACCATTGTTATAGTTTGCGGTAACAGTTCCATCAAAGCTAAATGTATCTCCAACTTTAAATGTTGTTTTATAACCACTAATTTCAATAGATGTAACTGCTAAAGCAGTAATAGTAATAGAATATGACGTGTTAACAGTTGTTCCATTAGTATAACTAACTGAGACTGTTTGATTACCAGCAGTAGATAAATTGTAACCACTGAATGTGGCTTCGTTTGTTACATCAGAAGTTGAGCCATTCGAATATGTTGCTGTAACAGTTGGTTTTTCAAAAGTATCACCAACATAATAAGCTGTTTTTGGTTCACTAACTTCAATCGAAACTAATGAAACGGCATTAACCGTAATTGTATATGTTGCAGTCTTTGTAACCCCGCCTTCAGTATAAGAAACTGTGACAGTCTTTTGACCAGCACTAGACAAACTTGGTGTTGAAACACTTGTCGGTGTGACAATATCATCAGTACCATCATCATAATTGGCGGTTACTGTCAAACCTTCATAACTAAATGTATCTCCAACATTAAATGTTGTTGGAGCATCACTTGTATCAAGTGTAATGCTATCTAAGGATTTTGTTGTTTGAGCCTCGGTATATTTAAATAGCTCCAAATCATAATATTCAGAGCCAGCAGCCGTAACATTGCTAGTAGAATAGCCACCAAAAACATTGTAACTTCCAAGACGATAAATTAGTCCACGGCCAGATGTCTGAGAGGTAAATCTAAATGTTCCTTTTGTTCCTGCAGAAACAGTCCAGGAATAAGAGTCATTACTTTGTGATAAATTTGCACTACTTCCATAAGCAACATATTTATTTGCATTAGGATCTTGAACAACCACAGTTCTACTATCACCAGAACCACTCACTGTAAGAGCAAACTTTATCGAATTTCCATCACTTTCAGAAATTACATTATTGGTTGCCGTTACATCAGTGCCAGAGTACTTGCCACTACTGAATGAGTGAGTCATTCCCTTTAAAGACGATGAGGTGTCAGCAGCAATAACATAATTTCCAGATTCTAAGGCACTTAATGAACTGACTTTTGTATAAGAAGTTTCGGTTGGGCCACTTGATTCAGTTACAGTTACAGAACAAGTAGCTGTATAACCGCCATCAGATGTTGTAACAGTAATTGTTGCGCTTCCTTTAGCGACAGCAGTAACACGACCGCTTGATGAGACGCTAGCGATGCTAGAATTACTCGATGTCCAGCTGACAGCTTGGTTTGTCGCATTCGATGGTGCAACGTTTGCAGTTAACACTTCTTCGCCGCCAACAGTTAATGAAATAGAGTTGTGATTTAACGAGACACCAGTAACAGAAACAGGATCAGAACTACCACCATTATAGCCGTTAATCGTATCGCTACTTGGAGTAGCATAACCAGTTGGAGTTGTACTATGGGAAATATATGTTGAACCATTATAGTTCACACTGCCCCAAATGAAATCAGCCCATTCTGGGAAATCAATGAATGGATTACGGTTATTTGTGTAGTTTGTATACAAAAGGTTATTACGATGAATTTCGTATTCATCAACAGGATCTGCATGATGCCATGCTAAAAGATCAGTCATAATTCCCATCTTGCCTGGATTAGAAGTTGTTGATGTATATCCACTACTTGCCCAGTCACTTAGAGATTGGGTCAAAGCGAGGTTTGGGTTATTAGAGTTAATACCGTCAGAATCACTGCCTGAAAGGTAGTTATAACGAGCAACCATGTAGAAAATGGCTCTCGCGATATCTCCCTTGTCACAATCCTGAGGTTCAAAGACTGTTCCAGAATTTAATGTTTTTGATGTACCTCTTAAATTACCTGATTGGTTGGAGTATTTACTGCCACAGTCAGTGTAAGAACCAGACGTCTTTACATAACCATAATAGTAATTACTGTGGATGTTATTCGCATAGCCATTACCAGCCATCAAGTGCATTGGGTCGCCGCGAGCACCACCAGCAGCTTCGTCTTCAAAGCCTTCAGCTTTTGGCCAAACGTGTTCACGGTTAATACCCCATTGGTCTTGTTTATGATTGTCCCAAGCAGTTGTTTGGTTGTTTACATCGCGATTAATATATAACGCATGAATATACGGATTATTCTTCGAACTTGAAGAACTTGTTCCGTATGTATAGTTGGTAATTTTGTTTGTAGAGGAATTATAAGTTCCATATGTTGTCGAAATAGCTGGTGATTTAGACCAATCACGATCAGCAATTTCATAAATTTGCCAAATTGCGTTACCACTATCATAGGAATAGTATTTTTGACCATTTTTAAGAATAGTCTTCAAATTCTTTAATAAATTACTACCCTGTCTTTCACTTTGAGATTTGTTGTTAAGAGAGGAATAATACGAACGAATATTGGCTTCGCTTGTGTCATTTAAGTCGATTGTTGTAGGAAGAGTTGAAGTTGAGTAACCTAACGATTCTTCTGCTTTACTTGAAGGGATTAAAAAAGCTCCTAAAGTTAGAGCGAATCCACTTAGGATGAGACTAATACCAAGAGTTTTCTTTTTCATCATAGATGTTTCCTTGCTCAATAGTGAGTAAATTAACTTTAAAGATAATTTAAGAAAAAAACAAGAAATTATTATTCAATTGATTGAATATTAAACATTAAAATAAAAGAGATTGCCGACTGAACTGTACCCCTCCTCCTGTTGTCCAGGATTTGGGGTACAGTTCAGCAACCAATCCTTTTTATCATAGATAAATCTTATTTCTTTTTCGCTCCAGGGTCTCTTAGGTGAGCGTTTAGTTCACTTTTACCATAATAAACCGAGAGCATTTCTCCAGAAATTGAAATAGCGATTTCTTCTGGAGAATTTCCTCCGATATTAAGTCCAATCGGAGAATAGAAATTCTTTAGGTCAATATCTTTGCCAAATTCTTGATAAGCTTTTTCTAGATATTCAGCGATTTTCTTCTTACTACAGAGCATTCCAAAGTAAGCTGGATGATAATTCTTTTCTAAAATCTTATTTAAGACGTGATAATCATGCGTGTGACTTGGTGTACAAACAACAATATATGCGTTGTCTTTTAAACCTTGTTTCTCAATGAAATCGACAAATCCGGAGACAACTTTAATATCCGCGGAGTCATCAAGCTGATCAATCACGTAGTCACGTTCATCAATGATTGTAACGTGGAAACCTAAAGGTTTAAGTGTTTTGGCAAGTGCGGCACCACAATGTCCAGCACCAAAGATGTAGACATATTGTTTTGGACCAACAAACTCATAGAAGAGTGTCGCATGTCCACCACAAACCATTGGAAGTTCAACTCCTTTGACGTCTGGATAAACTTCTTTACCACAGAGAAGATATTTCTCCGAGAAAGATTTTCTTTCTTTGAGAACTTCTTTGGCTTTCTCACGGGCATAGAATTCAATTGCCCCTCCACCGACAGTACCAAAAGCTTCGTCACTAGTAACAAGCATCTTTTTACCTACATCGGCAGGACCCATGCCTTCTTTTTCAGTGACCGTGACTAAAACAAGGTCTTTGCCTAATTTACGATAATCGTTAATTTTGGAATAGATATCAACCATGGGTTGTTAGACTTAAATAGCAGCTAAACCGATGGTTAAGCTAAATGATAAAGCTACTAGAACTCCAGCAGTTATTGGAGAAGTAATGAACTTATTTAAATCAAATTTGAATTTGAAGTTATAGTGTTCAGCAAGTTTGAATAAACCAAATGCTGCACTACCGATTGCAAGAGTATAAACGATTGCTAATCCATTCATTGTGAACAAGTATTTTTCACCAGTCTTGACCCATGCTTCATAAGAAGCAAAGGCGTTGTTTCCGCTAATTGCTCTAATGCCTAAGAATGCTAATTGATAGACAGTGTTAGCGGCAACAATCGCACCAAATGTTCTTAAAGAAAGAACGTTCTTTGGTCTAAAGACCGCTAAGAATGAGCCCATTGCTAAGGCTTCAACAACAATGTAAATGGCTGGGTTATACACTTTTTGGGTGAATCCAACAATAAAGCCAACACTTAATTTAATCACAGCAGCTAAAACGCCCATTAAATAAACGGCATAGAAAGATTCTGTTTTCTTATAGCAATTCGCCATTAAGCAATAGGCAATTGGCACAACAATTGCTGTTGAGGCAAAGTAAATGCCTGTTCCATCAAATCCTGGAAGATGGAGGATTGTTCCAAGTGTGGCTTCAACAATGCCCCACACCGCACCCCAGAAAAGGATGTTCATCCAGGTTTTTAATGTAAATTTCTTTTCTTGATTTTCCATTTTTAAACCTCTTTTCGACTTTTATTGTAATCAAAGAAAATCAGGCAAGTCAAAGACAATTTATTGTCTCGCGTGCGCGGTCATTTACCTTGAATGACGCGCATGAGACAAAAAATTTTTCTTTATGCTTATCTATGATAAAATGATTGGCACAATGAATGAGCGTTATCAAACATTACTTAATCAAGTTCAAGCGATTGTCAAAGATGACCTTCCGCTTGTCACTAATCTAGCGAATACTTCAGCAATTCTTTTTAAGATGGAAGATGTAAACTGGGCGGGTTTTTATCTATTCAAAGATAACGAACTTGTTCTTGGTCCATTCCAAGGTGATGTTGCCTGTACCAAAATTCCACTTGGAAAAGGAGTTTGTGGGAAGAGTGCAGAAATAAGAAAAACAATCATTGTTGATGATGTAAATCTCTTTGATGGACATATTGCCTGTTCCTCATTATCAAAAAGCGAGATTGTTGTTCCGTTAATTAAGGAAGAAAAGCTCATCGGAGTGATTGATTTAGATTCTCCGATTTGTTCTCGGTTTAAACAAGAAGAAAAAGAATTCATTGAACACGTCAAAGATGAACTAATTAAAGTCATTAAAGAATGAAAAAGGGTGTCAAAACTGACACCCTTTATCTTATTAGATAAACCTTATTTTTTAAATACTTCTTTTGCTTTAGTGTAATAAAGGAAGGTAATGACTGTGGCGACGACCTCTAAAACAGCGGCAGCAACCACTAAAACTGAAACAACAATTTTCATCCAGTCAGCGGCGTTTGTTTCAAAGATATTACCGAATAAATTAAAGACCATGTCAGCGATAAAAAGGATATAAATAATCACGATTAATCTTCTTCCTTCTTTGACCAAGTCTTCGTTATTTAGTTTCTTAGAAACTGCCATAATTCCATGGAAAATATAAACTAAAGAAAATAATGAAGTAGCACTACCAAGAATACCAAGATATTTAGCAACTGTTGTACAAATATCATTGTTGATGGCCCCGATAATACCAGCAATAATGCTGATGATTAATCCAAAAATAACCATCCATAAAGCACTATTAAAGTTTTTATCGTCTTCACTAGCTTGATGAAGTCCAACAAGTTCGATGATAAAAACAACTAATCCAGCAATACCACCGGCACCAACAACACCAACACCGATTTTCTTAAGAGCATCTGAACCATTGTTAAATCCTAATAGAATTGAACCAATCACGGCTATTGCTGCAACAATAATGCCGACTAAAGATCCAACCCAGAGTTTAGTGACACCTTTTTGAGCATTTGGAAATTTCATATTGATCTAATTCCTTTCTTAATAAACAAAATTATACAACATTTTAGACAAAATAAAAGTCTGTAGTATAAAACTACAGACAATTATTAATTATATGATAATTATTTTAATGCGGCTCTTTGAAATTAAATGTGGTCGGTAAAATTTAGCCACCACATTTTTCTTCATATCTTTTTCGACACAATAAAAACTCTAAAAATAAAATCCTCCTATAATTAAATTGCGACTGAATTAAAGGAGGAAGGATTATGGATAATCCCAAAGATATTTTAACACTTTTAGGCATTCCAACAGATAAAGTCATCTCATTTGATTATTATGATGGTGTCAACGAACCTTCAAGAATCAATATCGAGCTTGCCGATGATCGTTATTTTTGCCCCAATTGTGGATCAAATAATACGACAATTCACGGTTATTATGATGTAACAATCAAGAATTCAATCATACGTGCGAGAAAAGTTTATGTTGAAATAAGAATGCGCAGATACAAGTGCAAAGATTGTGGCAAAACATACAAACAGCCATTTAGTTTTTACATGCCGTATCGAAAAATTTCTAGAGCATCAGAAATTGCGATCAAAGAAGATTTGAAGGAGTGTGTTTCATACACGTATATTGCAAAGCAATATGATGTTTCAGCAAACACAATTATTTCAATTTTTGATTCCCTGCCGAGAATGCCACGTGAGAAATTAACTTCGGTCATTTGTGTTGATGAATTTCATTTCTCTAATCATCGTAACAAGAGTTGTTGTTTCCCGTTTGTTATTTCGAGTCCATTTGATGGAAGAATTCTGGAAATAATTGAATCTAGAAGATGGGAATACCTTCGAGATTACTTCAATAGAGTATCTCAAGACGAAAGACACGAGGTGAAGTATTTTGTTTCGGACATGAATGAAACGTATCGAAAGCTTAAAAAGGCGTTCTTTCGTGATGCAATTCACATTATCGATCATTTCCATATTTCAAAATTGTTTTCAAATGCCATCCAAAAAGTTCGAACAAGAATTATGAAAAATGAAGAATATAAATCTAAAGAATATCTTTTTCTAAAGAAAAACTGGAAATTATTTCTCATGAAAAGATACGATTTAAGAACATGCAGAAGGGTTAATAAAAGAACTGGCGAAGTTTACGATTATGAGCTTTTAGTCGATGAAACACTAAGAAAATATCCTGAACTTTTCGAAGTTTATTGGGCAAGAGAAGAGTTTAATCGTATTACTCTAAAAATGCATTATTGGATTGAATCATCAAAGATGATTAAATATTTTATTCAAAAATTTGAAGGATCACTTTTAAGAGAACTCAATGAAATTGCG
>JAFSMX010000027.1 GCA_017447725.1 Bacilli bacterium | reverse complement strand
TTCGCACTACCTAGAGCAACACCTACACCAGCAGCCATCGCTACACCGAGGGTTAGCGCGGCTACTTTTGTAAATAATTTGTTCATTTTCTTCTCCTTTCTTTTTTTGAATAAATTATTTCGATACATCCTTTTTAAATAAAGGAGAAGATTAATAAGCTTAGTTAATCTTCAAGATCATCTAAAAGATCAATATCTAGCGAAACTAATAACAATAAAATCTAGCTGCATCTAGATGTTTCTTTATATTAGTCTTCGTTGTTATTATTATAACAAGGATCAAGGAAGAAAAAAGAACAAGATAAATAGTTTCGATTAGTTCTATAATATTTTTCAATGAGTACTGAAATTCTTATCCAAGTCTTCTTATTCGGAATTGCCCTCAGTATGGATGCCTTTGCGGTATCCATTGTTGATTCTTTGGTTTATACCAATATCGATAAGAAAAAGGGATTAACGATTGCACTAATGTTTGGTCTAATGCAAGCGTTAATGCCTTTACTTGGATATTGGTTAGTAGAAGGTATTTCTCAAATTGTTGGTGCAGCAGGTGGAGAACAAGCGGGAAAGATTATGGCGCTTGTGGTCACCTGGATTTCTTTTGCGGCACTTCTTATTATTGGAGGGAAGATGCTTATCGAAGGAATCATCAATCTAAAGAAACCAAAAGAAGAGAAAGTCTTGAAGTTATATTCCTTTAAAGAAGTATTTATTATGTCGATCGCGACCGCGATTGACGCACTCGCAGTTGGCGTGAGTTTCCACGCGGGAATCTCCACTACATCAACAATTTGGTTACACGTGGTGATTATTATGGTGACCACATTTGTTATTTCCCTTCTCGGAGTTTTCCTAGGGAAGTTTTTTGAAAAACTCCTCAAAGGGAAATATGATGTTTCATCTATTATCGCGGGTGTGATTTTAATTGTTCTCGCGGTATGGATTGTTTTATCTCATTACTTAGGGATTTAATGATTGTTTAAACAAAAAAGTGCGACAGAATCGCACTTTTTTGTTTATTAAGATGATAAATTATTTCACTAATGAGTATGCATCTTCATCAACATAGATTGTGCAATCTGGATGTTTTTGAAGAATGGAGCATGGCATCTCTTCAGTGATTGGTCCTTTAATTAAACCATAGACCGCTTTAGCTTTGTTTTTACCAGTCGCGACTAAGATAATCTTACGTGCGTTCATAATCGATTTTAATCCCATTGTGACGGCACGAGTTGGAACTTCCGAGATATCGTTAA
Organism: Bacilli bacterium; assembly: GCA_017447725.1. Taxonomy (GTDB): domain Bacteria; phylum Bacillota_I; class Bacilli_A; order RFN20; family CAG-826; genus Fiminaster. Next base: position 44,595 of record JAFSMX010000027.1, on the reverse strand, counting down.
ATAAACGGGAGTTATCTTTAATGGTTTGTTCGGTTAACGCTGTTTCGTGGGTTAAGGAATCAAATGGTGTGCCTGGTTCATTAAAGGCGATATGTCCATCACTACCAATGCCGAGGATTTGAATATCAATTCCTCCGGCATCTTCGATCATCTTATCGTATTTCTTCATGAAGGAGACATAGTCTCCAACACCAAGTAAGACGTTAGTGTTTTTCTTATCAATATCAATATGATCAAAGAGGTTATCGTTCATAAAGTAACGGTAAGATTGGTTGTGTGTACCTTCTAATCCAACGTATTCATCTAGATTAAAGGTAGTGACATTTTTAAAAGAAACACGTCCTTCTTTATTAGCTTTAACTAAATTAACGTACACGCCTAATGGAGATGTACCTGTGGCTAAACCAATCACAGGATGTTTCTTTGAATTAATGACTTTGATAAATTCTTCCGCCATCTGTTTATCGATGTCGGCTTGCTTTAAAACTTTAACAATCATTCTTTTGTCCTCGTTTCGTTTTTATGGGCACTATTATAGACATGGATTTTGAGTTTGTAAATACCTCTTTACATAAAATTAATTGACAAGAACGAACGTATGTAGCAAGATATAGCAAGATTTAAAAGCACCGCAACCATTAATTGCGGGTGGAGGTCAATTTATGACATTAGCAGAAAAAATCGTTCATTTACGAACAATGAATGATATTTCCCAAGAGAAGCTCGCCAAGATGATGAATGTTTCACGTCAATCAGTTTCGAAATGGGAAAGTGGAGAATCCACTCCATCACTAGACAAAATTATTGAACTAGGTGAACTTTTTAAAGTGACCACTGATGAATTACTTCATGATTCAGTCACTATTCACCGTGGTCAACAATTAAAAGTCTCTATTGGAGAGGATATTAAAACAAAATATTTTGGAACAGATGGATTCCGTGGAGAAGTGAATAAAGTATTAACCGCGGATCACGCCTATAAGATTGGTCGTTTCTTAGGTTGGTTCTACTCTAATCCAGAATATACTGGAGTTAAACCAGGATATCGACCAAGAATCGTGATTGGTAAAGATACAAGACGTTCTTCTTATATGCTTGAGTACGCTGTTGCAGCTGGTTTAGCTGCTTCAGGTGCGGATGTGTGTTTATTACACGTTACCACCACACCTAGCGTTTCTTATATTACTAGAAAAGATGGATTTGATTGTGGAGTGATGATTACTGCTTCGCATAACCCATTCTATGATAACGGTATTAAAGTCATTAACGCGAAAGGTGAAAAGTTAGAAGATTCCGTTGCTTACTTATGCGAAGCATATATCGATCATGACTTAAAGAAACTTGGAGTCGAAGGGGAAGATCTTCCACTTGCCCAAAGAGAAAATGTTGGAACAATTAACGACTACTCCAGTGGAAGAAACCGTTATATTGCTTATTTAATCTCGATTGCAGTTCACTCCTTTAAAGGATTAAAGATTGGTTTAGATACCGCTAATGGAGCATCATGGATGATTGCGAAATCCGTTTTTGATGCTTTAGGTGCCAATGTTTACATTGTCAACAATGAACCAAACGGATTAAATGTGAACCTGAACGCTGGTAGTACACACATCGACCACTTTAAAGAATTCTGTAAAGAAAACCATCTTGATGTTGGTTTTGCCTTTGATGGCGATGCTGACCGATGTATTGCTGTTGATGAAAACGGTAATGAAGTTGATGGAGATAAGATTATTTATCTTCTCGCCAAGAAACTTAAAGCAGAAGAAAAACTTAACGGAGACACAGTTGTTACAACAATTATGTCTAACTCTGGTTTAACTAAAGCTTTAAAAGCGATTGGTATTAAGAATGTCCAAACCAAGGTTGGTGACCGCTTCGTCTACGAAGAGATGATGAAATCTGGTTACTACTTAGGTGGAGAACAATCTGGACACATTATTATTAGAAAGTACGCCACCACTGGTGATGGCGTCCTTACTGCGATTAATATTGTGGAAGCTATGCTTGATAGTAAACAATCATTATCTAAGCTTGTTGCTCCAGTCAAAGTTCTTCCACAAGTCTTAAAGAATGTGAGAGTCACCAATAAGGCTGCTGTTGTTGAAGATGAAGAAGTTAAGGCGGCATTTGAAAAGGTCAATAAAGAAATTGGTGACAATGGTCGAGCCATCTTACGTCAATCAGGTACTGAACCAGTTGTGCGAATCATGCTTGAACTTGATAGCTTAGATGAATGTAACCGTTATATTGAACAAATCTATAACGTGATTAAGAAAAGAGGATACGTCAGTGAATAAGAAACTTGTTGAAACAAAAGACCTCTTTGAGTGTCATATTCCATTCTTAAAAGAAGTCTTCGAAAATAGTCAATATCCTTGGCAAATCCTGCCTCAAATTAAAGAAATCTGTGCAAAACTCGTTGAGTCTGGTATTCCAGGTTACACAGAAATTGAACCAGGAATTCTTGTTGGAGAAAACGTGAAAATTGCTAAGACTGCTACTATCGAAGCTCCTGCCATTATTGGGGCAAATACCGAGCTTCGTCCAGGAGCGTTCCTTCGTGGTAATGTCATTATCGGAGAGAAGTGTGTGATCGGAAACTCTTCCGAATTAAAAAACTCCATTCTCTTAGATCATGTTCAAGTCCCACATTATAACTATGTTGGAGATTCGATCCTTGGTGATTACGCGCACATGGGCGCAGGTTCAATTCTATCTAATTTAAAATCAGGTGGAAGTAACGTTGTTATCCATGGAGAAAAAGACTACGAAACTGGTTTACGTAAGATTGGCGGATTCCTAGGTGAACACGCTGATATCGGATGTGGATCAGTTCTTAATCCAGGAACAATTATTGGAAAGAACACCTCTGTTTACCCTCTATCAATGTTAAGAGGAGTTTATCCAGCTAATAGCATTGTCAAAACTCCGACAAACGTTGTTGAACGTAAGTAATTACAAAGTAATTAAAAAACCTTCGAATCAAATCGAAGGTTTTTAATTTACCTAAAGAGAATTAGTTCTCTTCTGGTTTAACTTCTTCAGCTGGAGCAGGTTCTTCAATGATTTGGACAGCGGCTTTAACTTCGCTATTAATGTCAATCGCGCTAGAGGCACGAGCTTGACGACGAAGTTTACGGTCGACTTCACGGTCAGCTTTCTTAGCGCAAACGCAAAGAATGATGACAGCGATAATGACTCCAAGAGCCATGAAGATGAGTCCCCATTCCCAGAAGGAAAGCTTAATGTTTAAAACAGTTTGGACTTTTTGGTCAGCTTGATATAAGAAGTTTTTGCTTGGAACAACATCCATGTTACGTTCGACAATGCCGAGGATAACTAGGACTAAACCAAACATGGCAATAATGCCACTAATGATATAGCCAACTAATTCTTTCTTACTAAATTTGTCTTTCATTGAATAACCTACTTTCTATCAAACAAAGTTTGATTAGGCTTGTTTACCACTTTCTTGTTGTTGAAGTTTGGTGACTTCTTCTTGGAAGTGTTTGATGAACGAATCATAAACTGGTTTCCAAGCTAACTCGAATTTTTGAGTTACTTCTCTTGTCTTGGTCTTGACTTCGACGAAGACTTGACCGAAGTTTTTGCCTTCTGGAAGGTCACGACGTCCTCCAGTCATTTCGATAAGTGCGAATAATGGATCAACCATGGAATAGTATTCGGCACTACGTGCGACGGCGTTTTGACGGGAGAATTGGAAGAGATTCACGATTTTGTTAATGTCATTTTGAATGAAATTACTTTGTGGAGTAATAGCACCTTTGGCTTCTTGACGAGCTTTATTATATTCGGCGAAGAAGTGGTCAAAGGTATCAAGCATTAACATGTTGACGAGAGAACGATAGAAATATTCTTCTTTCATGATGACATCATCAAATGTTGGTTCATCATAAGCGTTGTTCTTTCTAGCGGCCATCACGTGAGCTTCAACAATTTTACGAAGTTCTTCGTGAATTGGAAGAACCTGTTCATAGATCGTTAAGGCTTGGCTAGAATCGACACGAAGTTCGGTCTCATCTGCTCCAAGCTTACAGATGGTTGATTCTGGGGAATAAACTAAACGAATTAGTTCTTTAATCTTTTCTAAAAGATTTTTTCCAGCATCACCAGAGTTATCTAAGCAGTTCTTCAGTGGTGTGTTGAGTTCAATTTCTTTGGAAATGATCTCTTGACGAGCTTTATAAGCGTTAACGTCATATTTGTCCTTTTTGGTTGCATACTCAAGAGTATTGAAAAGAACAACATCGTAACGAATGAAACTCGCGATTGCAGCAGTGTAATTATTCATAAATAATTTTTCCTTTCTCAAGTGCTTCTAATAGAGATAGCCATTGATTACAATATCTGGATCAAATCCGACACAAGAACCAGCGCGAATAATGATATTTTAATTTAGCCTATATTTCAATATGAAAATTGAAACGAAGACTAATTGAAGTCTATTAAGGATGACAAAATCACTAGCAAATCTTGGATAAGTCTTGCAAAACTCCAACAAAAAAGAGGCACGAGGCCTCTTCTTAGTTTTCGTTTTAATTAACGAAGTTCGTTCTCCGCTTGGAAGATTCCATAACCGCCATCATCACGTTGATAGACAACAGAGATTTTGTCATCTTCTTCATCAAGATAGAGGAAGAATGGGTGGCCAATTGCTTCCATACGGGCAATGGCTTCTTCAACTGTCATTGGATCAAGATATTTGGATTTTGTACGAACAACTGTATCTTCCTCATCTTCTTCAGGTGGAAGATCTTCAATTGCTTCAAGGGCGAGAGCTTTACCAAGAGATAACTTTCCACCACGGCTGCGATCCATTCTGGTTTTAAGTTTTCTCATTTGACCTTCTAATTTATCAATTGCAAGGTCGACACCGGCATATAAGTCAGCATTCATCACCTCGGCACGGAAATCCATGTTTGGTGTGAAGATGGTCACCTCCACTTTTGCGCCAACTTTGTAGCTTCTAACTACAACACGGCATGTGACGTCTTCGTTGATAACGAAATATTTATCCATACGGGCTAATTTCGATTCAACTGCTTGCTTAATACCTTCGGTAACTTCAATGTTTTTACCAATAATTTGGTACTTCATAATAATCTCCTTTCCAAATTGCGGTTAAGCTAATTTCTAATTTTATTATACTCGATTACTCTATTTTTAGATAGAGCAATCACAACAATTTTTAGTCTACTTCATTAAAGCCTTAATTTCGTCGACTTTATCGAGTTTTTCCCAAGGGAGATTTAGATCTGGACGACCAAAATGTCCATAGTTAGTTAATTCGTGATATTTAAAAGTAGGATGTTGGAGAGACAAAGTCTTAATAATATCCTTTGGTGAGAGTGGGAAGACTTTTTGCACTAATTCAACCAGTTGTTCCTGGGTGTACTTAGATGTACCAAATGAATCTACAAATAATGAAACTGGTTTATCATAGCCAATCGCATAACCAAGTTGAATCTCACATCGTTTCGCGACGCCACTAGCAACTAAATTCTTCGCAATGTATCGAGCCATGTAGGCCGCAGAGCGGTCGACCTTGGTTGGATCTTTGCCAGAGAAAGCACCACCACCGTGGTGTCCAGCTCCACCATAAGTATCAACAATAATTTTACGTCCTGTGACACCGGTATCTCCGGCTGGTCCACCGATAATAAATTGACCAGTTGGATTAATCAAAACTTGGAAATCTGTATTGAGACCAAATGACTTCGCAACAGGGATCATAATTTCGTCTTTGATGAAGGTTTTGAATACCTTTTCGTCATAATCAGGATCATGCTGAATTGACATCAAAATCACCGCAATTCTTGGATGTTTTCGATTTTTATAGTCAACAGTAACCTGGGATTTCATATCTGGTCGAGCGTGTAAAAATTTGCCTTCTTTTCTAAGGTTAGTTGCCACGCGAACAAGCTTATGAGCAATGACAATTGGAAGAGGCATGTAGCCTTCCGATTCATCACTAGCATAACCAAACATAATACCTTGGTCACCAGCGCCACCATTATCAACGCCCATCGCGATATCGGGAGATTGTTCATGAACTTTTACTTCAATCTCGACATCATCCGCTGAGAATCCATATTCTTTTTTCGTGTATCCGATATCGCGAATCACCTCACGTGCTATCTTCTTATAATCAGGATGGTGTTTAGATGTTATTTCACCACCGATTAAAACGAAATCGGTTGTGCAGAAAACTTCACAAGCAACTCTTGATTTCGGATCGTGAGCTAGACAGTCATCTAAAATCGCATCTGCAATTTGATCAGACACCTTGTCTGGATGTCCTTCTGAGACTGATTCACTAGAGAATAAATTATGTAAAGCCATGTTTTTAACCTCCAAAATAAATAAAAAGTGACTTCCCACCATGGAAAGTCACATTTGTTTTTGTGTTTCCTTCTTATCGTTCAGTGGGTGGGCCACTGCTTAGGAGAGCACTTACTCACAAAGAGAGTTGCTACCGTGTTCTTTCATCCTTCCTACACGGTTCTTGATAAGATGATTAGTATTTTATACTAGATAAATTTGAAGTTCAATGAATTATTTGATGATTTCTCCATAAACTTCGCCACTGCACATACCTGCGTTACTTTCGTCAGTATCGATGTGCATCGCGAGTTTGAAATCATCACGAACACGAATGACGACGTCATCAAAGATGACTTTACGTCCTTCTTTACCAGTAGAAACCTTAACGATTTCTCCGTTTTTAACTCCGAATTCTTCGGCATCAGCTGGAGTCATATGGATGTGACGTTTAGCAGCAATTAAGCCTTCAGTTAATTCAACTTCACCACATGGGCCAACAACTTTAATTGGGGCAGATCCTTTGATGTCTCCACTTTCTCTAACTGGAGCACTAACTCCGAGTGTACGAGCATCAGTTAAAGAGACTTCAACCTGGTTTTCCTTACGAACTGGACCAAGAATGGAAACTCCAGAGATGGTTCTTTTTGGTCCGACTAAATCTAAACGAGTTGTCGAGACGAATTGTCCTGGTTGAGAAAGCATTGCTTTAACTTCAAGTTTTGCTCCTTTACCACAAAGGATTTCTAATGTTTCTTGTGTCACATGAATGTGACGAGCACTTGTTTCAACTAAAATTTTCTTCATTTTCTTTTCCTTCTCGGTTAGTATCATAGCACAACATAATTTATTTTGCTTTCTTTTTATAAAGAATGTAAACTAGTTGCGTTAGGAAAAGAAAATGGAAAATCGTTTGATTTCAACAGAACAAATTGAGAAATTAATTGACGAGAAAAAAGTTACTGAAATTCGTCATATTTTTGAAGTTGTTCCAAGTATCGATATTGCTGATGCTTGTGCTGAACTAGAAGATCCAAAGAAAATCATCTTTATTTTAAAGACGGTTAAATCCGAATATACTGCGGAATTCTTTACTGAACTTCCTAGTGAAGTTAAAGAAGAAATTATTTCTTCATTATCAAACGATCAATTAGCCGAGATTCTTGAATCGCAGTTCACCGATGACTTAGTCGATGACCTCGAAGAATTACCAGCCAACGTTGTTACACGTGTTTTAAAGAACGTTCCTAAGGAAAGACGTGCAACCATTAACCGCTTATTAAATTATAAAGAAGATAGCGCTGGTTCAATTATGACCACCGAGTTTGTCGCTTTGTTAAGCGATATGACAGCGGATGAAGCAATTGCCAACATTCGTAAAACTGGTCAAAACAAAGAAACAATTTACACCATCTTTATTATGGATCGTCAACGTAACTTGGTTGGTACGTTAGACTTAGATGATTTGATCTTTGCGAAAGGTGATGAAAAATTAGAGAACATCATGAATCGTGACTTTGTCACAGTTCAAGTAAATGATGACGAAGAAAACGTTGCCAACTTAGTGAAACGTTATGACTTAAACGCCATCGCTGTTTTAAATAATGATGGACGTCTAATTGGTGTTATCACCATTGACGATATCGTCGACGTTATCGAAAAAGAAACCACGGAAGATATCTCTAAAATGCAATTAGTGACTCCTCTAGAGGATTCATATTTAGAGACTTCTCCATTAAAAATGGCGAAGAAATGTGTCCCATGGATTGTTGTTCTTCTTATTTTAGGAACATTCTCCTCGATGGTTCTTTCCATCTTTGAAGAAAGAATCACATTAGTCCCAATTCTAGCTGCATTTATTCCAGTCTTAATGGATACAGGCGGTAATGCTGGCGGACAAACAATCGCCTTAATGATTCGTGGTCTTGCTTTACAAGAATTTACTCCAAAAGCATTCTGGAAGATTATTCGAAAAGAAGCGATTTCTGCAGCGATTATTGCCATTTGTGTTGGTGTTTTCGCATGTGTTTGGTTCACGATTGAACAATACACTGGTATCGTTTCTAACTCCGCCGCTAATGGAACAATCTGGCAAGGTAACTGCTGGACAGGTGATTACTTCTTAGCCGTAATTAAGGTTTCTGGATTGGTTGCATTGACACTTTCGATTGGTGTCTTTATTTCCAAAATGGTTGCTGTTCTTCTCCCGATGGGAGCTGCCGCAATTAAAAAAGATCCAGCAATTGTCTCTCAACCACTATTAACTACGATTGTCGATGTGACTTCACTTTTGATCTACTTTGGATTTGCGGCAATTGTCTTCAACATTTAGATATTTCTACTTGTTAATAACAAGATTTGAGTATATATTATTTATCGCTGCAGTGATGGCGGAACTGGTAGACGCGTACGTTTGAGGGGCGTATAGGGTGACCTGTGTGAGTTCGATTCTCATTCACTGCACCAAAAAATAACAGCTCGAAAAGGGCTGTTTTATTTTTGCCTTTTATCCCGGAATTGCTGGTGATTTTAACGCAAAACTCAAATATTTTGATGATATACACGTACTCAGGAATTGTTTAGAAATTGGCATAATTTGCCAATTGCGATACAATATGTATAGGCGTTTTAATGCGCGCTTGGAAATGAGGTTAGAAATATGAAGAAACCAATCGTTGCCATTATGTACGACTTTGATAAAACATTGTCGACAACTGATATGCAAAACTATGGCTTTATTCCAGCTCTAGGAATGACACCAAATCAATTCTGGGGAGCCACTGGCGAATTCTCAAAGAAAACAGGTTGTGAAAGAATTCTTTCCTACATGTATATGATGATCGCTCTCTCAAAAGAAAAAGGTGTTGATTTATCCCGTAAAGCTCTTAACAAAATGGGATCCGGAATTGAATACTTCCCGGGAGTTGAAAAATGGTTCAATAGAATTAATTCCTATGGAGCTAGAAAAGGAGTTAAAGTTGAACACTACTTAATTAGTAGCGGAACCAAAGAGATTATCGAAGGTTGCTCCATCTACAAACAATTCAAAGAAGTTTATGGATGTGAATTCTTGTTCGATGAAAAAACACTTCAACCAATCTGGCCAAAGCTTGCTGTCAACTATACACAAAAAACGCAATATTTCTTCCGTATTTCTAAAGGTGCACTTGATGTCACTGATGATGCCAAAGTTAACACCAAAGGTGTTGACCACCGTGTTCCATACTCTAACATGATTTATATGGGTGATGGAATGACCGATGTTCCTTGTATGCAACTAGTCAAAGATAACGGAGGTAAATCCATCGCCATCTTTGCCAAAGGCAATAAGGATACCATTCGTACTCTTCTTAGAGGCGGACGTGTTAACTATGCATGTCTAGCTGACTACACCGATGGATCGCACCTCGACACCATCGTTAAAGCAGTTATTGATAACGTCGCGACAAATGCGGTCTTAAGAGACCAAGAAGAAAAGATCTTCAAGAAAGAAGTCGGAACAAAATAATGAACACTTCTGTCGTGATTGTTTTAGCGGGAAATTCAACTCGTTTTGGTCAGGCCAAACAGTTCTTTCCTGTTGAAGGTAAACCTTTGGTTTCCTATACAATTTTGGCATTTAATTCTCATCCATTAGTTGATGAAATCGTTCTTGTTATTCGGCAAGAAGATGAAGAAGAGCTAAAACAAATCATTAAAGACTTTGGATTTAACAAAGTTAGCAAGATGGTTTATGGAGGAGAAACTCGTGCAGAATCTGTTCGAAACGGATTAGATGCGATCTCCTTTGAAAAAGGTAAAGTTCTCATTCATGATGGAGCTCGCCCACTAGTTAAAGAAGGATTGATTACTCGCATTATTGAAGAGCTTGATAAAAGTAAATGTGTTGTTCCATTTCTTCTACAAGAAGATGCTACTTACTCTTTGAGTAAGAATAACTATGTTGATCGACATGATTTGTTTAGAATTCAGACTCCACAAGCCTTCAGAATTGAAGTAATTAAAAAAGTCTTTAAAGACCACTTCGATCCAAAGGCGCTTGATGAAGCAAGTATGTATCGCCCATTTGGAGAGATTGGATTTATCCAAGGTGATAAACAAACCTTAAAGGTCACTACTAAAGATGATATTGCGCTAATTGAGGCGTATCTAAAACAACAATGAATTACAAAGTAAACGATATTATTGAAGGAACCATTATCAATATTCGTCCGTTTGGGGCGATTATGATTTTTGAAGATGAATCTTTAGGTTTGCTTCATATTTCAGAGATTGCGAATACTTTTATCCGTAATATCAATCGTTATCTCAAGATTGGTAAAACTTACCAAGTGAAAGTAATTGATATTGAGGACGATGGCTTTTTAAAAGTCTCGATGAGTAAGATTACTGATGAAGAAAAAGAGCTGTATCGAAACTCACAAGTAAAACGTAATCCAATTGATGAAAAATATATCGATTTCACTGCATTAAAAGAGAAGCTACCAGAATGGATAAAATTGGCCCAGGAGGAAATGAAGAAATGATTAAAGTAAATGATAAACACGTTATTAAAGGTGTCGACTACAAAAAATACGAGAAATCTGTGAGAGAAATTCACAACATGATTCACGAGAAAAGTGGTCCAGGAAACGACTTTCTTGGTTGGCTAAATTATCCAGCGATGTATGATCGCGTCGAGTTCGAAGCGATCAAGAAATATGCCAAATATGTTCGTGATAATTTCGAAGTTTTAGTCGTGTGTGGAATCGGAGGTTCCTATTTAGGAGCACGTGCCGCCATTGAAGCATTACGCGGATTACATAGCCAAGATAAACTCGAAATCATTTTCCTTGGTCAAACATTCTCTAGTGATTACACCTACGAAGTTTTAGATTACATCAAAGATAAGAAGTTTGCGGTTAACGTCATTTCTAAGAGTGGTACCACCACCGAAACTTCAATTGCCTTTAGATTACTGAAAAGTTTGTTAGAAAAGAAACTTGGCGTTGAAGGTGCAAGAAAAGCTATCTTTGCGACAACAGACAAAGAGAAAGGCGCTCTTAAAACACTTGCCACAAATGAAGGATATCCAACATTTGTTTTACCAGGTGATATCGGCGGAAGATATTCTGTCTTCACCGCCGTTGGTTTATTCCCAATCGCTTGTGCCGGATTAAATATTGATCAACTTATGTTAGGAGCTCTCCAAGCTCAAAAAGATACCGCAAATCCATTATTATTTGAAAATGAAGCCTACAAATATGCGGTGATTCGTTTTGATCAAAAACACCAGCAAAAGTCGGTTGAATTGTTTGTGACATATGAACCAAAACTTGTTCAATTAGGTGAATGGTTCAAACAACTTTATGGAGAAAGTGAAGGTAAGGATGGAAAGGGTTTATTCCCAACATCAGCCACCTTCTCAACTGACCTCCACTCATTAGGTCAATTCATTCAAGATGGATCAAAATGTTTATTTGAAACGATTGTTCATTTTGAAAAAGCTAATCACGATGTTGAAATTCCATCAGATAAATTAGACCTCGATGGTTTAAATTATCTTGCTGGTAAAAATCTAAACTATGTCAATGAACAAGCGTTTAAAGGAACTCTTGAAGCCCATGAAAAATCTGGTCAAGTTCCTAACGTTGTTTTAGAAGTTGAAAAACTAGATGAATACACACTCGGATACATGTTCTATTTCTTTATGAAAGCATGTGCCATGTCAGCATATTTACTAAAAGTAAACCCATTCAATCAACCAGGGGTGGAAATCTATAAGAAAAACATGTTCCATCTCCTTGGGAAAAAAGGCTATTAATTCAATTGACACCAATATATCGTTTTGATATATTATTTGAGCACGTCTTACGAAGTGTACTGGATGTTTAGCTCAGTTGGGAGAGCATCGCCTTTACACGGCGGGGGTCAGGGGTTCGAGCCCCTTAACATCCACCACTAAGACGTCAAATCCCAATAGAACTGGACGAATAGCGAAGCGGCCAAACGCGGTTGACTGTAAATCAATTCCTTCGGGTTCGGTGGTTCAAATCCACCTTCGTCCACCATTTCTTGGGGTGTAGCCAAGTGGTAAGGCAATAGACTTTGACTCTATCATTTCGCTGGTTCGATCCCAGCCACCCCAACCAAATCGGAACATTAAGCACCTATTAGAGGTGTTTTTTTTAATTAAAAATAAAAAAGTTGTAGCAATAACTATCCACGTGTGTAATAATAATCAAGCGATTTTTATAAATCGCGAACATCTCCCGTTAGCTCAGCTGGCTAGAGCACTCGACTTTTAATCAAGGGGTCGGACGTTCAAATCGTCTACGGGAGACCAGATGCCCAGGTGGCGAAATTGGTAGACGCAAAGGACTTAAAATCCTTCGGGAGTCAAATCCCATACCGGTTCAAGTCCGGTCCCGGGCACCAATTTACGCCACTTTTTATTTTGGGGCGTAGCCAAGCGGTAAGGCAGCGGGCTCTGAACTCGCCATTCGCTGGTTCGATCCCAGCCGCCCCAACCACTTCTTAAGAAATTAAGTAGAAACAAGGAGGAAAGAAATGAAAGATATAAGAAAAGTTGTTGTCTTGTTTGCATTAGCAACAATTGTTCTCACGCTTATTTTATTTGCGCTTCCTAATCAATTTGTTTCAATTATCAACCAAAAAGACCTTCTTGGAACTGATCCAAGTCGCATGGGTGGATTTGAATTCATCTTTGGCGGTTCAAAATATTGCCGTGGTTTAATGGGTGATGTTGATAAAACAATCGTTTCTGCTTCAGGAATTGCGTTTCTTGTTCTTCTTATTCTTGCTGTCGTCTGTTACGTATTCAATAAGAAGTCAACAGCGTTACTCCTCTTAGCAGGAATTATTATGCTTGTTGCAACAATTCTATTATTCTCAGTTAAATCCTGGATTGATAAGGGTTATGCCAAATATAATGGATCATCCGTTGGATTATGGGTTCCATACTTATCAGCAAGTTTGTTAGCTTTGGCTACATGTGGAACATTCTATGTTGCCATCAAAGACTTGATTAAAGAAAGTCGCCAACCATACACCAAACAAAAAGAAACTTATTCCTACTTAAAAAACAAATAATCGGTCGATGAACCGATTATTTTTTATCTAATCAATATGGACAACCTCAGCATGAACTGTTGGGGTTTTCTTTTTGAATGATGATTTATGTTTCTTATTAAAGGTGAAGAGTTCGGCTTGACCTTTTTCGGTGATGCGAAGATACATTCCGTCACTGACGACATCATAGATATAAGTTAGATATCCACGACGCACCATATTAAGAATATAAGAACATAACTTTCTTCCTGGGAAACTAAGTAATGTTCCATAGGTTTTAATTTCGTTATATTTCTTGGTTTCTGGATCAATCTTTCCTGAAAGGATGTTATTCACACCTTTCGCGGTTGGATAATCATGGTTTTGATTGAGTTCGTCAATTGTCTCTAAAATCTTAAAATGAGAGACACTTAAGCGAAACGAAGATGTTCTTTTTCTTTTAGTCATGTTCAATATGGTAGCACATCAAACATCTCTTTGCATTTTTCTTGCACATATTTCCACTTTGAATATAATTATTCACATGGAAGATACAATCGCTTTAATTAAAGAAACATTAGACAAGGTTCGTCCATTCATCAATCGTGATGGAGGAGACGTCGAATTTGTCGATTTTATTGATGGAATTGTCTACATCAATATGCAAGGCGCTTGTCAAGATTGTATGCTCATTGACTCCACCATCTCAGATGGAATTGAAATCATTCTTCAAGAAGAAGTTCCAGGAGTCATTGGAGTAAAGTTAGCATCAGAGATGCCTAAGAAAGAAGAAAACGCCGCGTAAGCGACGTTTTACTTTATCTATTACTAGATAAACTATTTAGATTTGATACGGCCTTTGTTTTGACCTTTGGAGTTATGCACAAGCATGGCTCCTTTTTGGTTCTTGGCCATTTCTTTGGAATAAGCAACAGCTTCGACTTGGTTGGAGAAGAGCTTAATTGCTTTTTCTCCACCAGCAAACTTAACTTCCCACTTACCATCTTCACGTTTTACAACGTGATAGACTCTTGTAGCTTCGCTAGCTGGTTTAGCAGCTTTCTTTGCTGGTGCTTTCTTTGCTGGAGCCTTCTTTGGAGCTACTTTTTTAGGAGCAGCTTTCTTTGCTGGAGCCTTTTTGGCTGGAGCTTTCTTAGTAACTTTCTTTGCCATTTTTTTACCTCTTAGTGTGTTGGAGCGTTGAATGATGGATTACTAACTGTTTTAAAGTTTTTCGCATTCAATCCGCAGTTTCTAGAAATGTATTTCGCGACAACGTCACGGATAACAGATCCAGAATAATAAGTAATTTTTCCAATATTCTTCATTCTTAAAGCGTTGAAATCAGTTGTAACAACTTTATATTTGGTTCCGGCTTTAATATCGGAATAATTGGTAATTGAAGAATAAACATTTAATCCTTTGAATTCACTATCGAATTCGTTTTCGACATCTTTTCCATCAATTTCAAAGGTGACAAGTTCGTTATCGAATGGAAGAGCGGTATAGATATCACCATAGGTGATGACACCTTCGGAGATATCGGCACGAACACCACCACGTCCGTTTTGGAAAGCAAAGACAGCGCCATCATCTTTAGCGTATTCATACATTGCTTTAACACAGACGTTAGCGAGTTCATCTTCCTTAGTGAATTTTCCTTTAAGTTCACCAATTTCGACTTTTTTAACTTTATCTGTTTCAACTCGATATTGACTAACTAAGTTAGCAATATTCGATTCATCTTTTAAATATTGAGCGGTTGGAGAAACAAGTTCCTGTGAACCATAAGTCACATTTTTCGTAGATGGATCAATTTTTAATTGAACATGGGCGAGACTTCCACCATAGTTAAGTGTTTCCATTACTGGAACGTAGTGACCAACAGAGGAGCTATCACTTCCTTTAGAAACATTCGCGTGGGTGTGTCCACCAAAGACAACATCAACACCTTCTGGGACAGTGATGTTTTCAGCGTCTTCGTGGGATGTCCAAATAACAATGTCACAGTTTTCCTCGTTTCTTAAACGAGCCGCTTCGCTTTGAGCGAAATCTTTTGGGTTGGTAAATTCAAAATCAGCTAGAGCTGTTTTGATAATAGAGTCTTGGACTAAGCCAATTGTTCCAACAATACCAATTTTATAATCTCCACGAGTGATTACTTTTGAAGGACTAACAAGTTCACTTGGGAGTTGTCCGGTTGATTTACGAACAAGGTTACCACAAAGAATTGGTAGATCGGCGAATAAATCGTGGTTACGTTTAATTGCTTGTTCACCCCAGTCAAATTCGTGGTTACCCATGCTCATCGAATCAAATCCGATATAACGCATGGCTTCTTGAACGACTTTACCGCGGGTAAGGTTTGATTCTGCACCACCTTGCCACATGTCACCGCTACTAACGAGAATGGTTCCACCATTCGCATCGCGTTTTTCTTTCATGTAGTTGGCTAATCCGGATAAACCGAAGTAACCTTTGGAGGCGTCATAATCAATCATCGCGTGGAAATCAGACATTTCATAGATATCAATAATGTCTAATCCTTCCTCTCTTTTAACAGTTCCTTGGTCTAAAACAGGCATCGTTGGAAGATTAATTTGGATGTGATCAACATCAACAACAGGAATTTCAAAACCACTGTAGTCTTTTTTACATCCTTTTTCCTTCGAAGTAGTAGAACAGCCAACTAAAAGAAGTGGAAGTGCTAATACGAGAAATGAGACTTTTTTCATAAACTTCTCCTTTTCCTTATTATATTTATAATAGAAAATTTTCTTTCCTATTACAAATCACATATCCATCACGGTTATAAACATCTTCGCGATTATAAACAATTGGAGTACCGTCGAATTTAAGGATAAATCCACCGGCTTCTTCAACAATTGCTTGCATCGCACATGTATCCCATTCCTTCGTATTCGAAGAAAAGCGATACGACATTTCTGCCTTACCGTGAGCAATATAGCAACCTTTGATTGTTGCTCCGACAATTTGCTGGTGTTTGATCTTATCAGAATGCTTCTTAATCATCGCCTGTTCAGTTTCGTTAGAATGGAATCTTGAAACTAAAGTAGTCAGGTCATTAACCTTGTCATTACAATGAATTTTCACCAGCAATTCTCGGTTTAAATAGAAAGCGCCACCGTTTTTGGTGGCGTAATAAATTTCTCCAGTAACAGGAATTAAAATCACTCCTAAAACTGGTTTGTGTTTGTAAGATAATCCAATATTGACGGTGAATTCACCGCTATGGGCGACGTATTCTTTTGTTCCATCAATTGGATCAACAATCCAGACAGAGTCTTTCTTTAAGCGAGATTTATCGTCAACTGATTCCTCAGTTAACAATCCATAATCTGGAAAGTTTTCGTGGAGGATTTTGGAGATGAGTTTATCAGCAGCTTTATCAGCTCTAGTGACTGGAGAATGATCTTCTTTGATTTCCACACCAAGTTCATTGGAGGCGTAAATCTCCATGATAATCTTTCCGGCTTCACGCACGGCTTTTAAAGCAACTTCTAACTCTTTCTCGTACATACTTTATTTATTTGCTTCTCTAGCAACCTCATCGAGGTCTCTAACAATTTGTTCGCAAAGTTTAAAATCTTTTTGATTTTCCAAACGAGCCCCGGCAGCGCAGCGGTGTCCACCGCCACCATACTTAACAGCAATCTTTTGAATATCTGGTCCATTACTACGGAATTCGATACGGATTGTACCATCTTCCTTTCTAGTAAATAGACACCAGATTGGACAACCTTTAATGTTTCCGATGACGTTGACGTTTTTACTAATTTGATCAAATTCCAGACCAAATTGTTTATAGTCATTCACATCAGCGAAACAATAAATCACATTATCTTTAGTACGTTTAAATTTGCTAACAAGCAAAGCTTGATATTTGACATAAGCTTCATCAGAGAGATAAAGAATATCAAAAATCGTTTTCGGATTAATACCTAAACGATATAACTTCGCGACAATCTCGTGGGTTTTATCGTTTGTTGGAGCATAACGGAAACGACCAGAGTCAGTGCAGATTCCTAAATAAAGGAGTTCCGCAATGAGAGTGTTCATTTTCCATTTCATTTCAAAAGCCATTTGGGCAATCATTTGACAGCAGGCAATTGAACCAGTATCAACCCATTTCTCACCAATAAATGGTAAGGATTCAATATGGTGATCAATTTTCACAATTTGTTTGGCGGTTGTAATACGTTGGTCAGGAATACGAGAGATTTCTGAACAGTCGCAGATAATCGCTAAACTTTGTTTAATTGTTTCATCATCGACTTCATCATACTTCGTTAAACGTTTGTATAAATGTTCGATTCCATAGCCGAGGGCGTAGACTTTTTTCTTTGGGAAATTTAGTCTAAGCAGTTCACGCAGGGCAAGTTCACTACCAAAAGAATCGCAATCTGGATTAACGTGACCATAAATAGTGATCACATCGTATTGCTTAATTAATTTGAGGATCTTGGAATATGGGCGACCCATTAAAAGCCTTCCTCGGAATCGCTTCCGGATTTGACACGGTCAAAATCTAAATCATCAGATTCTGGCTCTTCTTTTTCATCTTCTTCGCCGAGTTCTTCACGGAGAAGCTCTGCTTCTTCAGCATCGTATTCTTCACCTTCATCATCGCTATAAGCGTCATCCATATCAATGTGGACTTGGCTATAGACATGGCGGGATCTTAAATCCCAGTTGTTATCAGTAAGAATAATGAAACGGCCATCTAAAGAGAGTTGGGTATAAACACTACTCATTTTGTGGCGAATTTCTTCTGGGGTTAGTTCTAATCCTGATAAAGCCACAGCCTTATCGAAGAGTTCTTTGAAACTAACTGGTTCTTTTGAAGCTGATAAAACTTCATAAGCGTAATCAATTAAAGACTTGTTTGACATAAAAAATCCTTCTTTCTAACTACATTGCATCAGGAGCGCTGACTCCGATGACATTCAAAGCATTTTTCATCACAATGCGACTTGCTTTGGCAAGCGCTAAACGTGACGCTGTAACATCTAAGTGTTCACGATCTATAACACGACATTCAGTATAGAAAGCATGGATTTTGCTGGCTAAATCCTGAATGTACGTTGTTATTATATGAGGGCCACGATTTTTCGCGGCATTTTCAATGGTTTTTGGAAATTCAATGAGAGTTTTCAAAAGATCCATTTCTTGTTTTTGTCCAAGTTTTGCGGCGTTTTCATCAATTTCGAGGTCTTTGGCAAGTTCAAGAACTTTGCTTAAACGAGCATGAGCGTATTGCGCATAATAGACTGGGTTTGAAGAAGATTGTTCAAGAGCAAGATTAAGATCAAAGTCTAAGTGCGATGAAGCAGCACGTGAGACAAAGAAGTAACGAGCGGCATCAACACCAACTTCTTCACACAATTCACGTAGAGAAATTCCTGCTCCAGTACGTTTGGACATTTTGACTTCTTTTCCATCTTTAATTAAACGAACAATTTGGACAAGTTCGACTTCCAGTGTTTCTTTGGAGTATCCTTGCATCATTAATGCAGACTTCATACGGTTGATATAACCGTAGTGGTCAGCTCCAAGAACATCAACAAGGAGGTCATAACCTCTGGAGAGCTTAATTAAGTGATAACAAATATCTGGCATGAAGTAGGTGTATGATCCATCGGATTTCACTACTGCACGATCTTTGTCATCAAGGAAGTCAGTTGTTCTAAGGAACGTCGCTCCATCTTGTTGATAAGAATATTGAGCAAATTTGGATTCTAAAACTTTTTGAACGTGGTTGTCTTTACGGACATCAGTTTCAAAAGAATAGATATCAAATTTTGTTCTAAACAAAGCTAAATCTTTCTCGATTTTTTCGAGTTCTTTTTTCATTCCGTATTCGGTGAGAGTTTTTAAATAATCACCAGCAGAAGTGTCATATTTTCCTGCAAAATCTTGATCAAATTGCTTTGCGATATCAACGATATCTTGGGCATGATAAGAGTCTTCTGGAAGTTCAACTTTCTCACCTTTAAGTTGGCGGAGTCGAATGTCTAAAGACTTACCTAATGTGGCGATTTGGTTTCCAGCATTATTAACATAGAACTCGCGTGTGACATCGTACCCAGCGAATTGATAGATTCGGCAGATGGAATCACCAACAGCGGCACAACGGGCGTGTCCTAAATGGAGATCACCAGTTGGGTTAGCAGAAACGAATTCCACGTTAATCTTGAAATTCTTCTTTTCACCTCGGCCATAGTTATCGCCTTCAGCAATAATCTTTTTCACGATAGCGTTCATCGCATCGTTGTTCATAAAGAAATTAATAAATCCAGGACCAGCAATTTCAATTTTACTAATTCCGTCTTTATCAATCGCTTCGATAAGTTCGCTAGCAAATTGACGTGGATTTTTTCCGATCTTACTTGCATTCTTTAATGCGACGTTAGTGGCGTAGTCTCCGTGTTCAACTGCTTTACTTTTCTCAATGATAACATCATTAGATGTTAAAACAACACCTAGTTTACTAGCTGCAGCGACGATTTTATCTTTTAAGTTTTGTTCAATATTCATCATTTTAACGGCATATTATACTTGTTGTAATTCTATTACACAAGAATAAGTTATTTATCGAGTAAAACAATTGCTTGCGCTTTAATTGCTTTACCTTCTCCAATTGGACCAACAGAGTTGAAGCTCATTGCCTTAATGGAGACATTATTTAATCTGGTGTGAAGTTTCTGAGAAATGAGTTTTCTCATCTTTGGTAGATATGGCGCAAGTTTTGGTTTACTAGCGGCAACTTGAATGTCGATGTTGCCAATTTTGGCGCCTTCTTTCTTCATTAATGTATAAACGTGTTCTAATAGAACAACTGAAGAAATATCTTTATATTTTGGATCAGTGTCTGGGAAGTGTTTTCCTAAGTCTCCTAATGCAAGTGCTCCGAGGATTGATTCACAAACAGCGTGAAGCACCACATCGGCATCACTATGACCGTCAAGACCATCAGCATGAGGAATCTCCACTCCACCTAAAACAAGTTTTCTTCCTTTTTTAATTGGATGGATGTCTTCGCTAAAACCAATTCGATACATCTTTAATCCTCCTAGACATTGAAACGGAAATAGACACAGTCACCATCTTGCATGACATAGGTCTTACCTTCCATTCTTAATTTTCCAGCTTCTTTTAAAGCGAGTTCTGATTTGTATTTGACTAAATCTTCAAAGGAATAAATCTCAGCTTTAATAAAGCCTTTTTCAAAATCAGAGTGAATAATTCCAGCACATTGTGGAGCAAGCATACCATTCTTAAATGTCCATGCACGACATTCGTCAGCTCCACAAGTAAAGAAGGTGGAGAGATTAAGAAGTTTATAAACTGCTTTCGTAACTTTATCTAAACCAGATTCTGTGGCACCTAAAGTTTGTAAGAATTCCATTCTTTCTTCCTTTGGAAGAGATGAAAGTTCATATTCAATCTCACAGGAAATTGGAATTACTTGAGCGTGTTCACTTTCAGCAACTTCTTTCACGACGTGGTAATACT
The DNA here is from genome assembly GCA_017447725.1 of Bacilli bacterium. GTDB lineage: Bacteria > Bacillota_I > Bacilli_A > RFN20 > CAG-826 > Fiminaster. The sequence continues at coordinate 23,664 of JAFSMX010000027.1, read as the reverse complement.
TGCATGATTCGATGTCGGCGTAGTCGCTATCGGAGACATTTGCGACATAAATAATTGGTTTTAAAGTAAGAAGTTGATATTGTTTTGAAGCAAAAACTTTTTCATCGTCAGTCAGTGGAACTTTACGAGCTGGCTCACCGTTTTCAAGAAATGGAAGAACCTTCTTTAAAACATCGACTTCATGAACAAGTTCTTTGTCTTTAGAAATACGAGCTTTGGTTTCCACCGCGGCTAAACGTTTTTGGACGGTGGCTAAATCCGCCATCGCCAGTTCAAGATTAATTGTTTCGATATCGCGTTTTGGATCAACGCTTTCTTCAACGTGAATGATTTCACTGGAATCAAAACAACGAACAACCTCCACGATCGCATCGCATTCACGGATGTGACCTAAGAATTGGTTTCCTAAACCTTCTCCTTTGGAGGCTCCACGAACTAGACCAGCGATATCATAGAATTCAAATGTGGCTGGGATGCTTCGTTTTGGTTGAAATAAATTTGTTAAAAATGTCAGACGTTCATCTGGGACGTTAACAACGCCAGTGTTTGGATTAATCGTTGCGAATGGATAATTCGCTGCTTCAACATGAGAATTTGTAATGGCGTTGAAGAGAGTTGATTTTCCAACGTTTGGGAGTCCGACAATACCTGCTTTTAGTGACATAATCTACCTGATTTCTGGATTATATTTTATATAATGAATCTAACCTTGTAAACAAAAAGCCTATTTTTAGGCTTTTAAAGATAAAAAGAAAGGGCTCGAATGAGCTCATTCTTTTCTTTAGAAAAGAGACTATTTTACGACGACAACTTTTTTGGCGCGTAAACCCTTGTCGCTCTTTTCTACTTCGACGTCCACAACTTGGCCGACTTTCACTGTTTTGAAGCCGTCCATTTCGATGGCGTTATAGTAGAAGAAGATGTCTTCATTAGAATCATCGAGGCGAATAAAACCGAATCCACGTTTGGCATTAAATCGCATGACTTTTCCTTTCATAAGTGGTCTCCTTTACTATCAAAATCTATAACTTACTGATTTTAACAACTCCATACATATCGGCTTCGTTACATTCTTCAATACTTATGCGATATCCAACTTCGTTTCCAGCGTTGAATTTTGTTCCATTTGTGAAGAATGCGCTTGAAGCAACAAATGATGAACCTTCTTTAAATAGATCGGCGTCTGAGCCTTTCGCTCCATTTTTAAAGGTATTTACTCCACCAGCTTGCATCATGTGGAGAAGTTTGTAGTTTTTAATTTCGTTAACGTCTTTTAGTTTCGAATAAGGATAGGCTGGAGTATTTGATGCGCCAATGAAGTTATAATAGTTTGGATCAATTGTATCTAAGCGTTTTACAAAGGAAACTGATCCGGTTTTGTTATAAGCAACAAGACGAGAATCAACGTGGTAAATTCTAAAGCCTGATGTGGTAAACATTCGAGCATTTTTCGCATACTCTGATTCACTATCTTTTTGATTTAAGACAGTCGGAGAATAGTATTCAATAATGATGTATTCATCCATTGGAGTTCCATTCCAATTATCATTAATGATAATCGCATTCGCTTGAGATGAATAAGATGAAGCATAAAGTTTAGTTGTGACTGTGGTGTCAGTCTTCACATAATATGGTTCAATCCATCCAAGAGCTAACTTCGAATAGATGTTTTCATCCCCAATGTTTTGGGAGTGCATTTCTTGGCCACCGCTTGGATCATAAGCGTTATTATCGGCATAAGAATAATAGTCGTCTAACCCGAATAAGTGACCAGATTCATGGATGTAGGTATGAGCATCAAGGTCATATTTTCCTCCATGAGGATTACTTGCTGTGGCAATCTTACAGAAATGGTAGGAAGCCCACATGTAATGATTTACAACAGCTGGTTTTCCACTCTGTGGAATGCTATCGTTAGCATAAACGAAAGCCCACCATCTCATATCTGAACTACTGACTTTAATTGGGTCAGCATAAATAAATGAAACAGCGTCGATATAACCATCACTATTGGTGTCGTAATCGTTTCTAATTTTGTTATAGAGAGTTGATGATTCGAATTCATCAACAATTTTTCGGTCTGGATGTTCTTCCCCATCAAGTTCTAAGAAAGAATATTTAGAGACAAATGTATCGGCAAGTTCACCACTAATTTCGAGTTTTCCATAGGAAGACTTGTTGTAGAATGAACTTACTGATTCCCAACCAACCGAAGAACTTGGTCCAAAGAAACATTTACGAATTTCTTCACGCTTAAATGATGTCCATTGGTTGGCTAAAGTAGCGCCTCTTAGTTGAACTGGGACAACAAGAATTTTTTGTTTGCCAGTTGAAGCTAAAGGTTTCAAACCTTGTGTATCATAAACATCCTTAAGGTTATAGGAGAATGATTTGTAAACTGAACGACCTGGAACATCAGGTTCGATAACTGGATCTGGATAGTTATAGTGAATTGGTTCTAAATCTGAATTATCGCCAAAGATTAATCCTCTAAGAAAAGAACACCCGGCGAGTGTTACAGCAACGATAGGTAGAAGCAATAACCATCTTTTCTTCATAACATAACTCTAACTTAATTACCTTTACTATTCAACACTTTTTCTTTTAGAAATAACTAGTAATATTACCTGTGTAATCAATAAAGGAACAATTGTTGAGCAGGCAAAAACAACTAAAATCGGCCACAAAGTGATAGAAAACGTGAAATTTGTGACATGTAGTGTCTTATTCAACACCAATGTTAAGACATTCTCAATTAATACAAGTTCCACACAGGAAATGAGGAATGCAATTAGACATCGAATTAATGTTTGATTACGGAATAATCCTCGAATTTGACCGTTTCCAATGCCAAGATAACCAAACATCTTAATCTCCTCTTTGTTTTCATTAATTGATAACAAAACCATTGTTCCTAAAAATAAGAAGGAAATGATTAAGGAAATAATGGAAAAGGACAGCAAAATTACTTGTGCGTAATCCAAAACATTGCCAACAGAATCAAGGATTTCGGATTGAGGACTACTAAAAGTATATGTTGGGAACATTCTTTGAATGTTGTTAATTAATTGATCACTATTTACATCCTCATCAAGTTCGAAAACTACACCAGTTGGAATAAGTGTGAATGGATTAATTTCTAAGGCGTCTCTAAAAAACGAAATTGTCCAAAGGTTGTTGTGGTAAAAGTATTCCTGCTTTTCATCAACAATGCCAACAATTACAGCAAAGGTTCTTCCATAAGTTTTCTCAATTTGATTGTTGAAATTGATTGTTTCACTTTTGATTGAAGCAATTTGAAGTCGTTGTCCAACAACATTTTCATTCGATAATTTACTAGCTAGGCCACTCGAGATAACAATTTCGGCATTATTGTTTGGTGGTCTTCCTTCTTTTAAATCTTGATAGTTTGTTGAAAACTTGATCGATCCATCCATACTTTGTAGATAACTTCCACCACTAATACCAAAAGGAAGGTCAATTGAAACATCTTCTTTACTTCCAAGTGTCGTATCCGCATCAATAGCATCACTAATTTTTTCGCTATCAAGGGACACGAAAAAGTTTTTAGAGAACCCATTTAATAAATTTGAGGCGTAACTAGAATATCCAAATTCCGAAGTGAAATAGTATTTGTTTAAATCTGGATAAAATTCAGTTAGATATTTCACATCACTTGTTCGAATTGCATTAATGTCGGAATAGTAAACATAAAGGCGATTTTCCCGACAATTTACGGTTGAATTACATAAAATACTATTAAAATCATGGTTAGTTTTTTGAAAGACAAAATCGTGTAAATCTTCATCAAAAAAGAGCTTGTCTTCTAATTCTGTAACATCTGTATAAGTTTCGATGTAATAGTTTTTAGTCATTTCCCATACGGCATATTGTTCTCCACCTTCAATTGATGGAATTCGCATGTGTTCTTCAAAAACGTATTGGTTCCAAAGATTATCGGAGTGAAACAACATTGGATGAGTTGTTTGGATAATCCCAACAATGTTAAAAATTTGTTCATCATCATAAATCCAGTCATAATTCGCAACCATCAGATTTAGTTGGCAATTCGCCTTGACTAGATACTGTCCTAATGCGTTATAACTTCTTTGAATATTAAAATCAAAGCATAGATTTGACATATCTTCATAGGTTATTCCAAGTACAACATCATCCTTTGAAAGATTCGCTGAATAAGGGAATGTTACAAAACTTTTCTCATACCATTTATATTCGTTAAAGTTTCTCGCAGAATATCCTTTAAGCAAATATCGCTTTCCATCTGCTACAAAGTAGACTTCATTTTGGTCTTTGAAAAAATCTTCGAAATTAACTAAATAATTTACTCCGATTCCTTTAATATCTTCTTTATATTTATTAGCAATCTTTTTCACTTCACTTTCCGGAGCACTAAAGATGTCGCCATATGTATTAAGTGAATCGTTTTTCAATCGCATAACTATTTGATTTCCATTAGTTAGTTCTGAAAATGCTTTATTTATTCGATTAGTTATTAAATTTGTGAGAAGGAACGATGCCCCAATTCCAGTTAATGAAAGAGAAAGCATGATATTCGAAACTAAAGTTCTAACTTTCTTAGACTTCATTTTCCCGATTGAGTATCTGGTTTTGTAGTCGAACGGTATCTTGGCATGCTTAATTTGCTTTCCACTATTTTCGATTGGAGCGAGTTCTACTTTTTTCTGCTGTATCATCTTTTGACTAACGATTTTTCCATCTTTCATTTCGATGATTTTGTTCGCATATTTTTCAGCTAAAGCACGGTCATGAGTTACGACCAAAACAAGGGAATTAACCGAAATTTGCTGGATAATTTGCATAATTTCATGAGAATTTTTTTCATCAAGTGCTCCAGTAGGTTCGTCGCATAAAATAACTTTTGGATTATTCACAATTGCTCTTAAAATAGCGATTCTTTGTTTCTCACCTCCCGACATATTGATAACTTTTTGTTTTCGTAGTCGCGTAACCTTTAAAATCTTAAATAGTCTTCGAATTTTTCTGTTTCGAAAGTTCTTTGAAATATTTGTTGAGCTATCCAAAACCAACGACACATTTCTTTCGCCGGTTTCTAAAGGAATGAGATTGAAATTTTGGAACACATAGCCAAGATGATGAATGCGAAAATCGATTGCTTCTTGATTAGAAAATTTAGCTAAATCAACACCATTAAACAACACCTCTCCCGAATAGCTTCTATCGATACAACTAATAATGTTAAGAAGTGTTGTTTTTCCACATCCAGAAGGACCAACAAGACAGACTAATCCATGATCAGGAAATTCAATGTTTAAATCGTTAATCACTTGGTGTTTTCCAAACGTTTTTTTTAGATGCGAAATCTTAATCATTATTCATCCCTCAATTCTTCGCTAATAGAGAAATTTTTGTATGCTAAAATTGGCAACATTGTGAATAAAAAAGTACATAAAACCGCAACTAAAAATGTTGCGATGATTAAGCCGAATTTCACACCATGAAAACTATTGAAAGGGATGGCGATTAGATTCGATAAGCCAAACTTCTTACTAATAATAGAATTCAAAGAATTCTGTAGTATAAAACTTGAAGCTATTCCAACTATTAATGCAAGAAAAGTAATTCCAAAATTATAGATTAAATATATCGAAGAAATACTTCTTGTTCTTGCGCCCAAACATGTCAATATCGCGCTTTGCTTTTTGTTCTCTAAAAAGTTCGACAATGAAATCATTCCAAGAATAAATAAAACACCACTAAATTCAATAATTAAAAAGAACAATAAAGCATCCTTAAATGAAGAAATAAATGTTTTATAAGAATCGGCAATTGAATACACTTTTGACTCAATTTGTAGCAACTCATTATTGGCATTTGTTTCCTCAATTATGCGGAACAATTTTTCATAGTCGTTTAAGCTATTTAAAAAGATAAAAGAAGAGTATGAACTTTCTGGTGAATCATTCTTTACTTCGTTAATGTATTCGAGAATTGAAACACTCCGTTCTTGATATAAAGAAACATTGACTAAAATTTCACTTCGAAGCATGTCTAGTAAGGCGTCATATGAGTAGTAAATTTTAGGTGTATTCATGAAAGAAAATTCTTCTACAACATCGACTATTCTTAACTTTAATTCATAACGAAACTTGTCATTCACAAATGGCTTTTCATCATCGTGAGTATAAAGAGTTATTGATGTTTCATATGAGATTAAAATTTCTTTTCCTTCATAATCATTTTCGGCAACTGAAATCTCCTTTAAAAATTCTTTATTTACAACGACTTCTGTTAACTTTTTCTTATCAAAATCACCAGCAATTTTTGGATAAATAGTGTTATTTTGCATAAATTCTTCAAGCAACGGAACCATCTCAAATTGTTTGATTTGCTCTCCATTAAAATAACCGTTTGGATAAGGTGAAAAGAAGTAATTTGTGTTTGGGCAAATTCGGATATTACTAACATCCTCTAAATACTGATCAATCAGTTCACTTGATGGGCGAACATTCTTCCTAAACTCAAGAGGAGAATTACTAACGGAGTAATAGCTTGTTTCAGAAACTGTAGCGCATCCAATTGCGAGATTCCTTTCTAATGCGTGTTTTTGCGAATCTTCCGATCCATAAATAAAACCAACTCCAATAAAGATTGATAAGAATCCGACCATCAAGGAAATGAATGAGAAAAACTGTTTGAACTTATTCTTTTTAAAAAGTTGTTTAACTAGCGAGAAAATCCATCTACTTCTTGTTCTCGTTTTAACCTTCTTTTTCTTGTCTCCTTCACCACAACGATTAATTAGTTTATCTTTGATAATCTTTCCATCTTTCATCTCAATAATTCGATCCGAATATTGATGAACAAGATTCATATTATGAGAAACCATTAAAACAAGTTTGTTGCGAGATATTTTCTTTAATTCATCCATGATCAAAAGTGAATTCTTTTCATCAAGCGCACCAGTCGGTTCATCACATAAAATAGCTTGCGGATTGGTAATTAAAGCTCTTAAAATTGCGACACGTTGTTTTTCACCACCAGAAAGAGTAGAAACCTTTTGGTTCTCTAGGTGTTCTAAGCCAAATGTCTTCAGTAATTTCCTAACTTCCTCATGAGCCTTTCGTTTTGATTCACCTCGAATAAGCAAAGGAAGAGCAATATTCTCCATCACAGATAGGTCATCCAAAAGGTTATAGTGTTGATAAATCATCGACACATCATTTGAATGATATTTTGATAATTCTCTTTTCGAGAACTTAGATAGCTTTTTATCTTGGTAATAAATCGTCCCCTTTGATGGTTTCTCAATACCCATTAAGAGATTTAGAAGTGTCGATTTACCGCATCCAGATTTACCAACAATCGAGACTAATCCTTGTTCAGGAAGGTATAAGGAAATATCCTTCACCGCAGTTAAGGTATTCTTCTTATAAGAGAAGATTTTTGTAACGTTAAGTAGACTAAATAAAAACATTTTCTCCCTCTACTAACTATGTCGAAGAAAATGTTCTATTTTTGCTTTTTATTTTGTATTTGCTTTGGAAACGATTCTTTTCAATCTTTGATTGAAGTTATCGCGAGTTAATAAGAGAAGATTCCCACATCCAAGGCACTTAATTTTGATATCTGCGCCAGTTTTAACAATTTCAAATTGTTTACTTCGAGCGTGACAAGGATGTTCTTTTTTTAACTCAACGATATCTCCAACTTCGTAAGATAAATCTTTCATTATTCGTCTTCCATTTTGACTGCTGCTGGAACTTTTGGAAGTCCTGGCATAGTCATAACCGCACCAGTTAATGCAACGATAAAGTTTGCACCAGCACTAAGGTTAACTTCACGAATTGTGATTGTGCAACCGATTGGTGCTCCATAAATCTTTGGATTATCAGTAATTGATAATGGAGTCTTCGCCATACAAACAGCAGTTTCTCCATAACCAAGTTTGGTGTATTTTTCGATTTGAGCTAGAGCCTTGTCAGTAAAGACAACTTCTTTTGCACGGTAGATTTCACGACAAACTGTTTCAATCTTTTCCTTAATAGGAAGTTTGTAGTCATAAAGCTTTTGATACTTGCTTGGTTTAGTTTCAAGCATTTCTTTGACTTTATAAGCTAAATCAGTTGATCCATCTCCACCTTTTAAGAAGCCATCAACGAAGCTAACGGTATAACCGTGTTCTTCACACCATTTGGTGAGAACTTCAATTTCTTCTTTTGAGTCTTCAGCAAAGTGGTTAATGGCGACAACGACTGGTAAACCATATTTTTGAATGTTTTCTAAGTGGAGTTGTAAGTTAGCAATACCAACTTTTAATGCTTCCACATTTGGTTCTTTTAAGTTTTCGAATGGTACACCACCATGCTCTTTTAGAGCACGGATAGTGGCAACCATCACAACACCATCTGGTTTTTTACCAGCTGTTGGACAGCAGATGTCTAAGAATTTTTCCGCACCTAAGTCAGCACCGAATCCGGCCTCTGTAACAACAACATCTCCAAGCTTAAGAGCTAACTTAAGAGCAATAATGGAGTTACAACCATGAGCAATATTAGCGAATGGCCCACCATGGACAAGTGTTGGGTTGTTTTCAACAGTTTGAACAAGGTTTGGTTTCAGTGCTTCACGCATTAATTTCATAATCGCATTAGAAATGCGGAGTTGTTTTAAGTAAACTGGCTTATCATCGAATGTGTAGGCAACAATAATGTTGTTGACACGACGACGGAAGTCTTCTGGATCAGTAGCTAAACAAAGAATAGCCATCATTTCTGAAGCAACAGTGATGACGAATTCGTCATGACGTGGTGTGCCTTTCTTTTCGTCTTGCATAACGGTCACGCTACGTAAAGCGCGGTCGTTCATGTCGAGGGCACGTTTCCAAACAATTTTGGTTGGATCGATACCAAGTTCATTTCCTTGGAAAATGTGGTTATCGATCACTGCAGAAATAAGGTTAATTGATGATGTTAAGGCGTGCATATCACCTGTAAAGTGAAGGTTAATGTCGTCTTTTGGTTCAACGGAAGCAAGTCCACCGCCTGTCGCACCGCCTTTTAGACCAAAAACTGGACCTAAGGATGGCTCACGAAGTGCTAACATACAGTTCACACCGATTTTTCCAAAACCTTCGGTTAAGGCAATGGACATAGTTGTCTTACCTTCACCAGTTTTAGTTGGAGTGATGGCTGTAACTAAGACGAGTTTTCCGTCTTTTTTATCTTTTAATTCATCAAAAATCTTTAAATCAATTTTTGCTTTGTATCGACCATATTGGTCTAAATATTCTTCTTTAATTCCCGCTTTAAAAGCGATCTGATCAATTTTTTGCATCATATCTATTACCTCGTATGTTGATAAGTATACTACTTATTATACATTTTTAATAATGTAATTTGAAATTATTAAACCAGCAGTTGAAGGAACCATCATCATTGAGCCTAATTGTTTACCATCAATGATGATATTTTCTTTTGAAAAAACGACTGGAATTTTCTTTAAATCTAAGCCTCTTTGGCGGCATTCATAACGAATCTTTTTCGCGAGAGGATCATTTTCAGTTTTATTTAGTGTTGTTTGGATAACTTGTTCAGGGTCTAGACGTTTCGCCATTCCTAAAGAAGAAATAAATGGAATATTCTTCTCTAAGCAAGCTTTCATAATGCCGATTTTACCTGGCACAAAATCAATTGCATCAACAACGAAATCGACGTCTTTAATTAATTCTTTGGAATTTACTTCATCGACGTATAAATTAATGGTTTTGACGTCGATTTCACCGCAAAACTCGGTTATTTTGGTTTTGCAGACATCTGTTTTAAGCTTACCAACATCATTATTTGTATACATGATTTGGCGGTTTAAATTAGATGGGTCAACTTTATCGTTATCAACTAAAACAAAGTGACGGAATCCACTGCGATATAAAGCACTTAATGCTGTTCCACCAACACCGCCTAAACCAATCACCATGATTCTAGTTTTTTGGATACGTTCTAATTTTTCTTTTCCAAGGAGAGTTTCTGTTCGATCTAAATAACTAGCCATTTTGAATTTCCTTTAGAAGTTCTTCATCGTCTTTATAGAAAGTAACTGGAAATTGGTGACGGATGTATGTCATTTGTCTTTTCGCATAGTTACGGGTGTGTTGTTTAATGAGTTCTTTTGCTTCTTCTAAATCACCGTTGTTATTTAAACAATCGATGAGTTCTTTATATCCGATAGCTTGAAAACAATGTAAAGAGGTATCGTACTTTTTCATTAATGATTTAACTTCATCTACCAAACCTTGTTTAAACATCTCATCAACTCTTTTATTAATTCGTTCATAAAGTTCTTCACGATCAAGGTCACGAACGAAAAAGCGAACATCATAAAGAGGTTTATGTTCTTGTTTATTAATTAGGGCTGATTTAGTTTCGCCGGTTGAATAATAAATTTCAATCGCCCGCAAGACTCTTTTACGATTATTTTCATGAATGATTTCGGCCTGTTCTGGATCAATCTTTTTTAAGTGAGAATGAAGTTCAGAATTTGTCATCTTTTCAAATCGAGACATATCGACTTCTTTACTAGGCAAAAATTCGTAATCATAAAGAGCGCTTCTGATGTATAAACCAGAGCCTCCAACAATGACAATATTTTTGTTTTTCACCAGCAATTCTTGGATAGATGCTCGTAAATTGCATTGATATTCAGCAATCGAATAATTGTGCGTTGGATCGATAAATGAATATAAATGATGAGGTACACTTGAGAGTTCTTTTTCACTTGGTTTTGCTGTTCCAATATTCAGTTCTTTATAAGCTTGGAAAGCATCGCCATTAATGATTTCCGCGTTTAAAGCTTGAGCGACTTTAATCGCACTTTTAGTCTTGCCTAATGCTGTTGGTCCTGTGATAACAATAATCATTCGAGGATCTCCTTAATTTCATTTAGCAAAGCATAAACTTCTTCACGAACTTGAAAGTAATTTTCGACTAATGGATTTGCTTTAAACATAGACATCTTTTCATCATAAAGATTCTTTTCATTTCGATAGATTTCGTCATCATCTTTATGGATACACATTAAGTGTTGATGTTGATGAATTTCTTTATCTAAACTCACAAGATTCTTGTCTGATTGAACAATGTGTTTTAAACGAAAATATTCCTTCACGATTGGTTCATCGTAAAGGAGTTTTCGACACTTTTCTAATTGAGTTTCAAACTCATTCATTCACGAGTTCTCCAATCAATGAATATGTGTGTGATTCAGTAATTTTAACTGAGACAATTTTACCAACTAATGAAGGGTCGCCTTTAAAGTGGACAAGCTTATTCTTCTCAGTATATCCAGACATCATTTCTGGGTTCTTTTCACTCACCCCTTCAACAAGAACTTTATAGGTGTTACCAACCATGGCGTTAGACTTTTCACTAATGCCAACTTCAAGAGCTTTTACGAGTTCTCTAAATCTTATAGATTTATCTTTACTAGAAACATTGTCTTTTATCTTTGCGGCAGGTGTACCATTTCGTGGTGAATAGATGAATGTAAAAGCAGAGTCATATTGAACTTTTTTGCATAGTTCAACAGTCTCTAAAAATTGTTCATATGTTTCATTTGGGAAGCCAACAATAATATCTGTTGAAAGAGCAACATCAGGTACTTTAGAACGAATCATATCAACTAGTTTTAAGTACTTTTCTGCATCGTATCTTCTTCCCATTAATCGAAGGATTTCACTTGATCCGGATTGAACTGGCAAGTGGATGTACTTCATGACGTTATCATACTTAGCAATAACATCAACAATCTCTTCGGTAAAATCCCATGGATGAGACGTTAAGAAACGAACTCTTGGAATGCCGATTTTCGCAACTTCTTCTAAGAGTTTTGCAAACGTGGATCCATCTTTTAAATCCTTACCATAAGCATTGACGTTTTGACCAAGTAAAGTTACTTCTTGGTAACCAAGATTTTTTAATTCTTGAGCTTCCTCTAAAATGTCTTTCATGAGGCGTGAACGCTCTTTTCCTCTAGTATAAGGAACAATGCAATACGTACAGAACTTATCGCATCCATACGAGATATTAATAAAAGCTTTAAAAGAAGATAAACGCTTTGATGGTAAGTTTTCTTCAATCTTTGTTGGAGAAGATTCAACATCGACTAAGCGAATTCTTTTACGAATGACTTCATCAAGCATCGAAGGTAAACTTGTGATGTTATGGGTACCAAAAATCAAATCAATATGTTTGAATTTTTCAGTAATAAATTCGATGATGTGTTTTTGTTGAACCATGCATCCGCAAACACAAAACACCCGAGAATTGTCGGTTGTTTTATATTTTTTTAGTTCGCCAATCATCCCAAAAACTTTTTGTTCAGCATTCTCTCGAACCGCACATGTATTTAGTACAACAACATCGGCGTTTTCTATACCACTTGCTTTAGACATGCCCATGTGTTCAAACATGCCAGCCATCACTTCTTCGTCACGATAGTTTGCTTGACAGCCATAAGTATGAATAAAGTATGTTTTACCATTGAGGTATTTAACTAAAGAATCAGGATAAGTGACTCCTTCATAATCAAAGGAAAAAGATTGGGTTCTGTTACGAGCCTTATTTAAATCTGGTAACTCACGGAATTCACATTTGTTAGCCATGTTTCTTTTCTCCAATTAGTCGGATTGGGAAGATTTCCCGACACTTATGTGTTGATTCATCAATATCGATGACTACGCCATTCACCATTTGTTCAGCATTTACATCGATTTCAAATTTGGATTTTTCACCAAACAAAGTTTTGTTCATTACCGAATGTTTTTCAAAACCAAGCACTCCATTTGGATCACCACACATTCCGGCGTCACAGATAAAACCTGTACCGTTTTCTAAAATGTGTGCATCGTTTGTTTGGACGTGCGTATGAGTTCCAATCACCGCACTAACAACTCCATCAAACGCATAGCCAAAAGCGATCTTTTCGCTGGTGGCTTCAGCGTGATAATCCACTATGTGGATTGAGTCTTCATTATCTAATGAATCGATGAGTTGTTTTAAGCTGTAATAAGGAGAAGCAACTTCTTCATGCATAAATGCTTCGCCAAGGATATTTGTTACACGAACAAGGACTCCATGGACATTAAAGAGAACACTTCCTTCTCCACCGATTCTTTTAGAGATATTGAGTGGGCGAACTAACGCGGTAGCATCATCGATATAATCAAGAATTTGGTCTTTAGATAAATAGTGGTTACCTAAGGTAATACAATCTACTCCTCCATCAATCAGTTCTAGATAATGTCGTTCAATTAAACCTTTACCATGTGTGGCGTTTTCGCCATTTGCTATGACAAAGTCAATTTGATACTTCTTCGATAGTTTTTCGACGTTGTTTAAAACAGCCTTGCGGCCCACTTCGCCAACAATATCTCCGAAGAAGAGGATTCTCATAAATTATTTTGCTGTTTCTACAGCACGATATTCACGAATAACTTGGACTTTTATTTGTCCTGGATAAGTCATTTCGTTTTCAATCTTTTCTCTAATGTCACGAGCCATCTTAAAGGCGGTTAAATCATCAACCTTATCTGGGATGACCATAACACGAACTTCACGACCAGATTGCATGGCGTAACATTGATAAACACCGTCAAATCCCTTACAAATTGTTTCTAATTGTTCAATTCGTTTGATATAGGATTCTAATGTTTCACTACGGCTTCCAGGACGAGCAGCACTTAATGTATCAGCTGCTTGAACGAGGTATGAAATAACAGATGTTTTTGGTACATCATCGTGGTGAGATTCGATAGCGTTAATAACGACTTCTGGTTCACCATATTTCTTTGCTAAGTGAGCACCGAGTTCAACGTGACTTCCTTCTTGTTCGAAGTCGACAGCTTTACCGATATCGTGAAGAAGACCAGCTCGACGAGCTAAATTGGCATCTAAGCCAAGTTCACTAGCCATGATTCCAGCTAAATAAGCTGTTTCCATGGAGTGGTCATAAGCGTTTTGGCCATATGAAGTACGGTATTTAAGACGTCCAACATAGGTTAAAAGTTCCTTGTTAATCTTTGGTAAGCCAAGTTTAAAGGCGGCGTCTTCACCGGCTTTTTGAATGTCAGCGTCAACTTCCTCTTGGACTTTAGCGACGACTTCTTCAATACGTCCTGGTTGAATACGACCATCTTTGATTAATAAATCAAGAGCTTTAGCAGCGATATGACGACGAATTGGGTTAAAACAGGATACTGTAATAACTTCTGGAGTGTCATCGATGATGAGATCAACTCCAAGGAGTTGTTCGAAGGTACGAATGTTACGGCCTTCACGACCGATGATTCTTCCTTTCATTTCATCACTTGGAAGAGCAACAGTTGAGACTGTGTGTTCTTGGACTTCTTCTTGTGAATACTTCGAGATAGCTAAAGCTAAGATGTTGCGGGCGTTCTTTTCCGCTTCCTCTTTAGCTTCTTCTTCCTTAGTTTTAATGTAGGAAGCAATTTCTTTCGCCATCTTGGATTCAACACGAGCAAAGATTTCATCACGTGCTTCATTTACAGAGAGTTGAGCAACCTTTTCAAGTTCAGAAAGGATGGAATCAATCTTACTTTGTAATAAAGCATCTTTTTTGTCGCATTCTTTTAAGCGACGGGTTAATAATTGGTTCTTTTCTTCAAGAGCATTTTCTTTGTTAAGCAAATTGGCATCACGACGATCAATGTTTGCTTCACGTTGATTGAGTTTGTTTTCAAGACCAGCGATTTCTTGCTTACGTTCGCGGATGTCTTTTTCTGCTTCTTGTTTCATTTCAGCGACAGTTTGTTTACCGTCTAACTGAGCGTTTTTCCTAATTTGTTCGCCTCTTATTTCAGCGTCACGAATAATTTTTTGAGCATTTTTCTCAGCGCCTTTTCTTCTAAAAACAGGCACAAAATAGAATAGCAACAAAGCTATTCCAACACCGACAATGAGGGCGATGACAATTAGGAGAATGGCAATAGGGGTTTCCATTCTATGTAATCCTCCATAACTATATGAAGACTAGTTGATTATATAAAATAATCACCAGTCAATAAATGTGATTATTACCGAACAACTTAAGAGATAAATTATCTATGTTAGTCAGCGGGGGCTGAATATAAATTGATATATGGTAATAAGTATCTTCCACTAGAAAGATACAATCGCATTATAGCAGTTAATTATTCAAAATTAAACATAAAAAAAGCCCTTCTTTTAACGGAAGGGCCAAATGAATTAAGCGATGAGAGATTTAATCTTGTCGGATAACTCTTTTTTAAAGTCAGGATGTTCTTCGAGATAGGCTTTGCCATTATCTCGCCCATTGGCGAATCGATTTCCATCGTATTCGTACCATGAACCAACACGAGTTAAGACACCAAGTTCGACACCAACATCAAGGATTTCACCAGTCTGGGAAATGCCTTTGCCATAAATGATATCGACTTTGCAGTTCTTAAATGGTGGGGCAACTTTGTTTTTGACAATCTTTACGTTAACAGAGTTGCCAATCACGTCTGAACCATTTTTAATGGCTTCAGTGCGGCGAATGTCGATACGAACAGAAGCATAGAATTTTAATGCTCGTCCACCAGTTGTGGTTTCTGGGTTTCCATACATCACACCAACTTTTTCACGTAATTGGTTAATAAAGATGACTGTACATTCATGATGATTTAAGATCGCGGTAATCTTACGAAGAGCCTTACTCATTAATCGAGCTTGAGCACCAACGGTTTGATCATTCATCTCGCCTTCGAGTTCGCATTCTGGAACTAAAGCAGCGACAGAATCCACGACAATCATGTCAAAAGCGTCAGAATTAGCGAGCATTTCGACAATTGATAATGCTTGTTCACCAGAATCTGGTTGCGAAAGAATTAAGTCATCAATATTGACTCCAACATTACGAGCGTAATTTGGATCAATCGCATGTTCAGCATCAACAAAAGCGGCTTGTCCGCCAAGTTTTTGACACTCAGCAATCGCATGAAGCGCTAATGTTGTTTTCCCTGAACTTTCCGGACCAAAGATTTCAATGATACGGCCTCTTGGATATCCGCCAACACCAAGGGCTTTATCAATTAGTAGTGAACCGGAAGGAATCACATTAACGTCGACTTTTGGACGATCGCCAAGTTTCATGACTGTACCTTTGCCATACGCTTTTTCAACGAGCTTCAAGGCTTCATCAAGAGCGTTGACTGAGTTGTCTTTTTCTTTTTTCATGTGACTTTTCCTCCTTTCACTAACTTAATCCGTTTTTTTGACGAATTTTTGCACTTTATTTTATTTTTCGAGTATTTCTAGTAACTTTTCTTGCATTGCAAGAACAGCACCTTTACGAATTTTGTTACGATTCCCACGCAAATTGACCTCAAACACGTATTTTTGGTCATTTTTGGCGATTCCGATGTATGCTCGGCCCACTGGCATTCCACCTGGTTCGACAGTTGGACCAGCATTTCCAGTGATACTTACACAGACATCAACTCCAAGGACATTTTGGCCTTTACGAACCATCTCTCCAGCAACTTCTTTTGAGACAACTCCAAAGCTATTGATGAGGTTTTCTTCAATGCCGAGAAGTTTAACTTTTTCTTCCACGGCATAAGTTACTAATGAACCTTTAAAAACTTTACTTGCGCCTGGAGTTTCAACAAATGTGGATGCAAATAAACCGGCAGTCATTGATTCAACACTGCCAAGCGATAAGCCTTGTTCTTTTAAAAGTTCGAGGAGCTTTTTCATTTACTAAAAACTTTGCGGTTTTGAACCACATAAATCACGCCAGAAATGACGGACATAATTGTGGCTAAATAGAAGAAAATATTGGAGATTTGCAAGGATTGTGGCCAATTTGCATCAAAATATGAGAATGGCCAATCATTTAAAAGAAGCATTGGAATAGCAATCATTTGTAAGACGGTTTTGAGCTTGCCATATTTGTTCGCGGCAATAACAATATTTTTACGAACCGCAATCATTCTTAAACCATCAACAACAAGGTCTCTTCCAATCATTAATACAACACAGAACAGTAAAACTGTTAGCATTACAGGATCTCTTCTTTGCTCCCAGGCATAAGCTTGTGGAACTAAAAGGAAAATCATTGCTCCATCATTGAGGAGTTTATCCGCAATTGGATCAAGGAATTTTCCAAAGTCACTAACTAGGTTATATTTACGGGCAATTTTACCATCTAAAAGGTCAGTTAAGGCAGCAATAACAAAGATTACTGCAATAGCTAAATATACAGGATTTACCGAGGAATTTCCGATTGGTTCAACATGCAAATTAGGAATGCATGCTAAAACAAGAATGCCAATAATCATCACTCCGATTAAGGCAATTCGACTAAGCGTTAATCTGTTTGGTAAATTCATAACTTCTCCTTAGTGAGTATCCGACCCTGTAAGCCATGTTCTGTCTAGGATAATAATTTATCTACACCGAAGTGTGCTTCTGACAATTCAGTTCTTGTCAGCTGCCTCCCCTACCAAAATTTGGGTTTCTCGCTTGTGGGGTTTACCAACGTTTCACTCCAATATTTCTATTGGCTTCGTCACTGTGGCACGTTAAGGAACTCCATCATGACTTTCGTTTTAGACTTTGTTCCGCCGTTATGCGCTCCCGCATACCTAACGTTATTTTTTCCGTTAGCGCAATCACTACCATCATCACAGATGGTGCGAGCATGGACTTTCCTCTACTTTCGCAGCAATTATCCAGGTCGGAATATTTTATCGGATGCTTTCTGGATCGACTCCCTTTTTATAAAGGGCTTCTTCCAGTTTTGAGATTCTCTTGAGATAGTCAACGTTATTTTCTGTGACAACTTGTCCTGGCTTAATTCCAGAATATTTGTTTTTCACTTTCGCGACTTCCATCTCTTGCTCATGGATTTTATCATTGAGTTCTTTGATCTCACTTTCAAGTTTACGAATGTAGTTACGAGAATCGTTATAGTACTGTTCGTAGAATTTAAGATCATCAATTAGTCGGTCAAGAACTTGGTCTACCTCGAGGGCATCATAGCCTTTATGAGTAGGTTCAAACTTCACATCAAGAAGTGATTTTGACGAATAATTCAATGTATGAGCCATAAAAACCTCGGTTTTAATTATATTAAAGAGGTTATATGTTTTCAATTTGTTTTTGTTTTAATTAACAAAAGTTTTTGCTACAATACGAAATTGTGAAAGCGCTCGATAAGATTCTTCAAAAACGCAAAACATTATGTTTCCTTGATTTAGAGGGAACACAGTTTTCGCATGAGATGATTGCTATCGGGGCCGTAAAAGTTGACCTTCGTAAAGATCATTCAGTGAAGAAGATCTATAAAGGTTACTACACTTTGGTAAAACCAAAAAACAGAATTGGTAAAGTTGTTACTGATTTAACAGGCATTACGGAAGCACAAGTGAAAAAAGATGGGATTAGCTTCCGTAGAACAGTTGAAAACGTCAAACGTTACATGGGAAGAAGTTTTACGAAATGTCTTTTTGTCACATTTGGAAATCATGATCAACGGATTATGGCGCAATCACTTGCCTACAACATGGATGCGAATAAGGAAGATGTGCAATTCATGATTAAACATAGTTTCGACTTTGCTGAATTTATGTCCCAGTATGTGCGTGATGAGAACGGTAACGCCCTCTCACTCGCGAACATGCTCAAGGTGTTTAACATTGACTTTAAAGGTCAACAACATAACGCGCTCGCTGACACACTTAATCTTGTCTATCTATATGATGCAATGATTAAACACCGTGACATTTTGTCACGAGAATACCGAAAGGTTCTTGGTCAAATGAGACATTTACCAGAACCTGTCCATCAGCTCATTCTTCAATTATTAGAAGAAAAATCCGTTTCCCCAACAGACTTTTCAAAAATGATTGAGGATGCGCTAAAATGATCAAATATTCAAACGGTTTAACCTATAAAAAATCTAATATTAAAGTTTCAGGCAACAAAGTTGCTTTTTCTTTATCCTCTGCAAATCGAGGAATGAATCTAGAAGAAGATATTATTCAATCAAACGAGTACTATCTTCGTCACAAGATGGCGTTAATTTATAAACGCCCAACACCAATTCAAGTTGTCAAAGTTGAATATCAGAAAAACGTGAAGATAACCGAAGCGTATTTTTCTGAAAAATCGACCACCGATTTTAATGGTGTTTACCAAGGTCGATATATCGATATTGAAGCTAAATCAACTCACTCCAAGTCTTCTTTCCCATTAAGCAATATTACAAAGAAACAATTTGAACATTTATCGAATGTGATTGAGTTAGGTGGTTTAGCGTTTTTTATTATCGAGTTTGTCAAACATCAAAAGACTTATATTGTGGAAGCAAGGAAGATTATCGAATTCAAAAATAGTGAGGAAAGAAAGTCGATTCCTTTCGCTCAATTTGAGGAGCTTGGAAGGGAAATAAAAAGAGGCTATTCGCCTCGATTAAATTACTTAGAGTTCGTTGATGAAATCCACCGCAATTCTTGATGATTTCACCAGCAATTCTTGGTTAACTTACTAATCGTTAATCCATTTTGTCTTCGCGATTTTCATAGCTTTTTCGATGTCTTCATCCCAGTCTTTGTTGTTGCCAGTGACACCATTAACTTCAAGGTCTCTTTTGGCTTTCCATTGGAACAAAATCTTATCGAAATCAGGGAAGGTTTTCTTTCCCTTTGCTAAAGCTTCACGAAGAGCTTCAACAATTTCTTCTTCTGGAATATCTTGGGCAATCCATTCACCAATCATGTTTGCTTCAATTGGAAGAAGGGAACGACCAAGTTGTGCTTCATAAACTTCTTTAAGTCTTTTGAATTCTTTGTTCTTTTCTGGATTTTTCGAAATAGAGTTTTCCTTCACAAGAGCTTCTTCAAAGGCTTCATAGAGTTTTTTTCGAAGTGGTTTTAAAGAAATTTTAGTCTTTTTACCAGTTTCTAAAGTAATGAAACCTTTCGACATTAATCCAACATACAAAGAATCTAATTCTTTTGCAGAAAGATTCATCTTTGTTGCGATTAAGTCTGGGGTGACTAAGTAGTTCTTTTGCCCTAAAAGATGATCAAGCATGAGTAAAACAGCAAGTTCGTTTTCTTTAATACCGAGCTTTTTGTAATATTCAAGTAAGAGATAGCGGAAGTCTAAGGCTTCCATTTGTTCGCTTGACATAATTGCCCTAATTCTATTCCTATTTTTATAAAAATAAAGTAGAAATTTTCGCCAAATAAAAAATCCCTAGCATTAGCCAAGGATTTTTCGAAAATTTTATTCAATTTCAAGTTTGTGAAGTTCTTCAATCACCTTTTGAGGATTAAGTTCTTCTAATAAGTAGTGATACTTCTTTAGAGCGGCTTTTGTTTCTTTCTCCACGGTTAGACCAAGTTTCTTTTGGAAACGTTCTGCTCTAAGTATTCGAAGTGGATCTTCTTTAATTCTTTTTACTGGATCTCCGATAAATCGGAGGATTTTCTTTTCTAGGTCATCTAAACCATTACAATAATCAATCACATTAAACTTTTCATCAATGTAAATTGCGTTAATTGTAAAGTCTCGACGGACATAATCTTCTTTTAATGACTTCACGTAAGTCACGCTACTTGGATGACGGTAATCAAGATATTCACCTTCTACTCGCATGGTCGCGATATCAACTTTAATATCATCATCTTTTACTCGAACTGTGCCAAATTTAGCGAAATGATAGTTTGCATCTGGCAGAAATTTCTTCATTTCTTCTGGCGTGGCGTCAGTCACAAAATCGTAATCTAAAACATCTTTATCTAAAAGATAATCTCTTGTTGTTCCGCCGACCATGTAAAGACGGTAACCATTCGCATTAAAGAGATTCGCTAGTTTAATAAAGGTGTTCTTGTTCATTTTTATCTCCTGGATTAAACTCCAAATTATTCACTAATTATATTAGTCTACAATTATTCTAGCTAAAGATAAACACACATATACTTCATAATTTTCAATCGAAAGAGGAACGTTGTTTCCTTTAAGTAGTTTTTCTGAAGTAATTGTAAGCCCACAATTTAACACATTAAGCATTAAAAGCCTCCTTAAAACTTTCTATAAAGTTATCTTTATATTTATCAAATAGATTCTTAGTGAGTTGTTCATTAAAATACACTTTCATCGCACAAACATCATTGCTATCTATCAAGCCATAGCAAGAACTGCATAATGATGGAACAGAATAATGGGATCTGCTGTCAATGCATCGTGTAGGAATTCTTTCTTTGTTTATAATTAAAGGCTTCCATTCCAAAACAGTTAAATCTACATTTGAGTTGCTTGAATAAAAAACAATGTCAAAATCATCTGAAAAAAGAATAGAAAATATACGGTCGGAAAGAACAACTTCAGACTCTTTTAAGAAATCAAAAGGTATATTAATGCCATTAATTATGTAATGTCGATCACTCTCTTTATATTCTTCAACTAAAAAATCAAAACTGACTATTTTTCCTTCAGGGCGATACAAATTCATGAAGTTCATTTGAGAAATAGCTTCCTCATATGTTTCACACTCCACATTTCTTATATAGTGGCCGCCAGTTTTTTTTGGAGAACAAGAGACAAGAAAACAAATTAGAGGAATAGAAATTAGAAAAATCTTTTTTCTCACAATTTAATTATAAAATCGGACTCCAACATTTGAAACAAAAAAAGATTCCAAATGGAATCTCTTTACTTGTTTAGTTAACTTAATTTAATTTTCCACGAACAATCTTACTTGGGCGGAAACCTAATGTAGAGTTCGCAGGAATGGTGATAATGTGACCATCACCTGGGTTTGTGCCTCGTCTAGCTTTACGATCCTTTTTGTAGAAGACACCGAAGTTTGATAATTTCACAACTTCACCTTTTTGGACATTTGTCTCAACAATGTCTAAGAATTCATCAATTACGGCCGTCACGTCATTACGTGGAAGGTCTAATTTTTCAGCTAATTCAACGATTAATTCGGCTTTATTCATTTTTGTTTTCTCCTCAGAGCGTAATCATTATATAACAAGATTTTTGATTTGTTTATACTCTTTTTCGTAAAACAATATCAATTGGCGTTCCGCTTAAATTAAATGACTCTCTTAAACGGTTCTCAATATATCTTAAATAAGAGAAATGAGCGTATTTTGGATTATTCACGAACAAGACAAATGTTGGTGGGCAACTATTAGCTTGGTTCGCAAAATAGATTTTTAAACGTCCACCATTAAAGTCTGGTGCTTCATTCATTGTTTGAGCGTCTTGAATGACATCATTAAGTAAGGAAGTTGATAGATGTGTATCATAAGCATGATGGACTTCTAAAAGTTGATCAAAAATGAGATGAACTCTTGATTTAGTTAAGGCGGAAGTAAAGACAATTGGAGCGTACTCTAAAAACTTAAATTCTTTACGAACTTTCTTTTCAAAATCCGACATCGCATTTTGCGTTTTCTCTATCAAATCCCACTTATTTACCACCACAATGATGGCTTTTTTCTTTTCCACAGCATAGCCAACAACATGCTTATCTTGTTCGATAATTCCTTCTTTGGCATCAATGACAAAAACGACAATTTCACTACGGTCAATCGCGCTTAAAGCACGCAATACCGAATACTTATCAACAGCCTCATAAACTTTTCCGCGTTTCTTTAATCCAGCGGTATCAATCGCAACATAACGTTGTCCATCTCTTTCAAAAGAAGAGTCTACTGAGTCGCGAGTTGTTCCAACAATATTAGAAACAATGGAACGCGATTCGCCAAGAAGCGCGTTCATCAAAGATGACTTACCAACATTTGGTCTTCCAATAATCGAGAAAGTAATCGCATCGTCATAAACGACATCTTCTTTCTTTGGAAGAACTTTAACAATTTTATCTAGGATGTCTCCAATACCGATTCCGTGTTCACCAGAAGTTGGAATTGGTTCACCTAATCCTAAGGAGTAGAATTCAGAGACATTAAATAACATATCTCTGTTATCAACTTTGTTGACCGCTAAGATAACTGGTTTATTGGTTTTATATAGCATCTTCGCGACAAGTCGATCATCGTTTGTAACGCCTTTTTTACCATCAGTGACAAATAAAACAACATCCGCTTCATCAATCGCCAGTTGGGCTTGCATACGAATTTGTTCCTGGAATGGACGGTTGGCAATTTCTATTCCACCAGTATCAATTAATCTAAAATCGCGGTCTAACCAGGAGGCAGTCTCATATAGACGGTCTCTAGTGACACCAGGTTGATCATCAATAATTGAGCGGCGGCGTCCAATGATACGATTAAAAATCGTTGATTTACCAACGTTTGGGCTACCAATAATTGCGACGACGCCTAAAGACATGTCTCTTATTCTCCGATTTTATCTTTGATAATCTTTAAAGCTGCTTCAACAGATTCTTCAATATTTAATTTAGATGTATCTAAAAGAATGCTATCTTCAGCTGGTTTAAGTGGAGCAAAGGCTCTACTAGAATCGATACGGTCACGTTTTTCAACATCCGCGACAATATCTTCATAGGTACATGGAATACCTTTTTCTTGGTTTTCAATGAAACGTCTTTTCGCTCTTTCTTCAACAGAGGCGACTTGGAAGATTTTCACATCCGCATTTGGGA
>JAFSMX010000003.1 GCA_017447725.1 Bacilli bacterium | reverse complement strand
CGCTAAAGTTACTTCCTACTACAATCGTTTCCAAAGATTACTCGAAAAACTCTATGCCCATGTCCCAGAAAGATACCGTCAAAAATCCTTAATGGATTATTATGTTGGCGATAGCGTATGGGCCGGTTCTGGTGATTTTACATTTAACATCACCAAACTCGTTCGTAAGATTCCAAAGATTGGTCCAAAGCTTGCTGATTTCCTTGCAGCATTCTTTGATAAACTTCCAGAATCATTAAGTTTCGATTTAACATTCACTGGACACGATTTATATCGCATTAGTTACCACGTCGGTGGTGAAGTGAAGACCGGTGCTCTTCCAATTGATGTGGAAGCTCCATTCTTCGCTAACCGTGAAACTGTTTATGAAGGCGGCCAACTCCACAATATCGTTGGCTGGGCCGAACAACTTGATGATGCTTCTTATGATTATCTCTACCTCATGCCTGCTCATGACGTGGATGCATACCCAATTTGGTTCACATCTAGCGCAGATGTAACCAAAACCTATGATGGATTAGAATCCACCATTGAAGTGACACCAAACATTGAAATGAATCACCAATATTCATTTGTGTGGTACAAAGATGGTGTCTTATTAACTGATCAAACTGAATCCTCCATCACTGTGAAAAACCACAGCGATAGTGGAACATATTACTGTGTTGTTGACGGAGTCAAACAAGAAGAGATTGTTGTTACAATCGACAAAGTTGTCGTTGATTTCCCAACACAAACTGAAGAAATGGTTTATGATGGAATCGAACACGATTACTACACCTCCTTTGGAGCAACTAGTGAAGATGAACTTGCTTTCCACGGAACTGGTGATGTGAAAGAATCCATGCCAGGCGACTATGTCGTTGACATTGAATTAAACGATCCAGAAAACTATGTTTGGAGTGCACCAAATGATGGTCAATATCATTGGAGCATTGGCAAACAAGTAGTCATTGTTCACCAAGAAAATATCATTTGGGATTACCAAGGACCATTTACTTACAATGGTCAAACTCAAAGTGTCCATCTTGTTGAATCAGAGCTTCCTGCAGGTGTCCACGCTGTATACACCAATAACGAGAAGACTAACGCTGGCACTTATACGGCCAAGGTTGATATCGTGGCCGATAATCCTGAAACAACTGAACTTAAAGGCATTCTCTATGCTGATCTTAACTGGACCATTGAAAAAGCTGTTATTACTATTCCAGCAGAGATGAGCCTTGTCCAAGATAAATTTGAATACACCGGACAAGAAATCTCAGTCTCCATCAAGGAAGACCTCTTACCAGAAGAAATTACTGGTGTTAACTATAGTAAGACACGTAGTGCGACCGAAGTTGGTCAATACACCGTGAAGGTTTCATATTTATATGATCCTACTAACTACCGTCTTGATCCAAATTACCAAAAAGAATTTAACTGGGAAATTACTTTACACCGCATTGACGTTTCTAACGTCACATGGGATTACACCAACCCATTCACCTATGATGGCAATAGCCATAAGGTGAGCGTCATTGATGTCCCAACCGGTGTTAAAGTTGAATACACTGGTACAACCAGTGCTAAAGATCCAGGAACATACATTGCTTATGCTCGTTTATACACCTCAAGTGGAAATGAACTCATTTACAATGGTGAAATTCGTGAATCAGTCGAATTAACCTTAGTCTGGAAGATCGCTGAAGGCGCACCAGTTCCAGTTCGTAGTGAATTCTACTCTGTTGAACAAAACGAAGCTGGTACATCCCTTGTTTGGGTCTCACTAAGTAGTGGTATTAAAGGCGATTACACGTTACACGCTGAAGCTGTTGATGCTTCTAAATATAACTTTAATAGCATCGTGAAGACCGGTACAGTTGATGTTGCTGTCCTTTATGACATTAATTTATTTAATGAAGATGGCTCACTCGCCCACATTAATGTTGATGCCGATGGAAAGATTATTGATCCAAACTTTAAATTTACCATCCGTATTCTTGTTCCTGATACCTATAAGGATCATGAACTTGTCTTAGCCTATGTTAATGAGGCTGGCGAAGTCAGCCGTCTTGAAGGAGAAAGAGACGGTAACTACATGGTCTTTACCACTAACCACTTATCCATCTATGGATTAGTGGAAACTCATGTTGCTGGAAGCGATCCAGCTCCATGGCTCATTGTTGCTGCTGCCGCAACTTTGGCGGTTCAAGCAACAACTTGCTGGTTATTAATCGTTTTAGCCAAACGCAAAAAACGTACTGTTAAATAATATTTAATTCCAATATGGATCCTTTGTCGTGGCTTTATTTAGCTATTATTCTTGTATTGGTTGCTCTTAGTGGCTTCTTTTCCTCGACGGAAACAGCCTTCGCTTGCTTAAACCAATTTAAACTTAGAGTTGAAGCTGACGACGGAAATAAGAAAGCGAAACACATTTTAAAAACGCACGAGAAATTTGAAAAAGTACTTACCGTATCCTTATTAGGATACAACATCTCGAGTATCGCTATTTCAACTCTCTCGGCGTTTTTCTTTTTCGATATTTTAAGAAACTCGGGATTAACTAGTACAGTTATCTCGTTAATCTCCTCGATCGTGATGGCAGTGATTGTCTACATGTTCTCTGACATGGTTCCGAAGATGATTGCTAAAGCAATGCCAAATCGAGTGGCCAGAAACAATATTTATATTGCTCGTTTCTTTATGATTTTGTTTTACCCTCTTGTGGTGGTGTTTAACGCGATTGCGCGTTTAACAAACAAAATCTTCAAAACCGGCGAACAAATGGTCATGACTGAAGAAGACTTTACCAACGTTGTTGATGAGCTCGAAGAACAAGAAGTTTTAAACGATGATGAATCGGATTTAATCTATGCTTCTTTAGAATTTACCGATACTTCCGTGAAAGAAGTTTTCACTCGTCGAAACAAGATTGCCTATCTTGATATTAAAAATTTAAATAGCGAAGAAATTAAAAACAAAATCTTAACAATTCCATTCTCTCGAATTCCGGTTTGTTATGGCTCTTTAGACAAAATTGTTGGGGTTTTGCACGTAAAATCCTATATTAAAGAATACTTAAAGAATCCAAATGTCCAAGTCAAAGATGTGGTTCAAAAACCATATTTTGTCTCAACTAAAATTAAGATGGATGAAATGATTGATGGCTTTAAAAATCATCACACACACATTGCTCTTGTTCGTCATGAAGGACGCGTGATTGGTCTAATCACGATGGAAGATGTTTTAGAAGAACTTGTTGGTAAAATTGCTGAACCTCGTGGAGGAAAGGAGAATGAATCGAAATGATTGAGCAAATCGGTTTAATTATTGCGATTATTGTTTTAGTCTTCTTTTCAGCGACATTTTCCGCATCTGATATTGTTTATGCGACTGTTAATAAATTACGTTTAAAGAAGAAAGCGCAAAAGAAATCAAAAGCGGCAAAGATTGCTCTGAGTTTTGCTGAAAACTATAACGAAACAATCTCCACAATTCTTTTTAGTAATAACTTAGTTAATATTGCTGCATCTTCTTTAGCAACCGTCTTAGCTTTATCAATTTCTGATTCACCATTATCAACAACCATTGCGGAAATTATTCTCCTTGTTGTTGTTCTTCTTTTTGGTGAATTATTACCAAAGGTAATTGGTCGAGCTTTCTCTTACCGTTTATCTCTTGTTTTAGCCTATCCAATCTACGTGCTAAGAATTATCTTCTTCCCAATTGTTTTTGTAACATCTAATTTAGGAAAACTCATCGCTAAAATCTTTATCCGTGAAGAACATAACGATGTTGATGAAATGAGTGATGATGAATTAGAAGAACTGGTCGAAAAAGTTGAAGAAGACGGCACCATTGATGAAGATCAATCTGAACTAATTAAATCTGTCTTAGATTTTAAAGATACTGAAGCACAAGAAATCATGACTCCACGAGTTGATATGTTTGCTATTCCAGTGGATGCCGATATTTATAAACTCTTAGCTGGTGATGAGATCTTTATGCATTCACGTGTACCAGTCTATAAAGGCACAATTGATAATATTGTTGGTATTTTACCAACCAAACAACTTTTAAAGTCTATTTTAGCCAAAGAAAAGATTAATTTGAAATCTTTAATCATTCCAGTGAAGTTTGTTCCTGGAGCGATGGGTATTTCAGAAATCTTACAATGGATGAAATCTCATAAAAACCATATTGTTATTGTTAAAGATGAGTTTGGCGGAACTGATGGTTTATTAACCATGGAAGACATCTTAGAAGAACTTGTTGGTGAAATGTATGATGAAATGGATAAAATCAAAGAACCTTATACAAAGATTTCACGTAACAAATATCTTGTTGACGCAAATATGAACATTGATGACTTCTTTGACTTATGTGGATTAGATATTAGTGAAGATAAAGCCTATAACTCCGTTGGTGGATGGGTTTTGGATTATTTAGAAAAATTTGCTAAAATTGGCGATAAGTTTAAATATAAAAACATTGATGTGAAAGTTGTCGATGCAACAAACTTTACTGTTGAAAAAGTTGAAGTAACAGTTCACAAAAAGAGAGAAAAATAATGAAGTACGAAGTCTATGTTGAAAAGAATCTTCCTTCTTTAGAAGGAAAGCTTTTCCTTGTGACTGGTGCAAACTCTGGTTTAGGCTTTTCGGCTTGTAAGACATTTTTAGCTAAAGGTGCAGCAGTGATTATGGCATGCCGTAATCTTAAAAAGGCTGAGAACGCTAAGAACAAACTACTCGAATTATATCCAAACGGAAAAATCGATATTGTCCCTTTTGATCAGGCTGACAAAGCTTCAATCAATGAACTTCCTAAACATCTTGAAAAATATGAACATATCGATGCACTAATCCTTAATGCTGGAATTTTCCATCCAGGAAAGAATCTTTATACAAAAGATGGTTATAGTTTAACTGTCGGAACAAACTTTATCGGCATGTATTTTGCTGTTGAAGCTTTAAAAGATCAAATTAAGGCTGGAAAGTTTAAACGCCTTGTCTTAGTTTCAAGTATCGTTTCCCATCAAGGTCGTTCCAAGAACTATGAAAAATACTTTAAGCAAGAACATCGTTCCTCGTTTAAACAATATGCTGTTTCCAAAAGAATGATTCTTGAGTATGGATTGTATTTATCAAATGAACTTTATGGACAAGTTGAAGTGACTCTCTGCCACCCAGGTTTAGCCTCAACAAATATCGTTGGCGGTGAAGCCTCAACCTTCTCCAAACGCTTCCAACACCTCGGCAAAAAGTTCATGCATAAATTCGGAAATAGTTCCGACAAATCTTCGCTATGTTTAGTTGAAGCTGCGATAAAATCACCAGCAAATCTTGGTTACTTTTATCCAAAACACTTCTTCCATATTCGTGGAATTCCAAAAGAAAAACGACTTCATTTAAACGAGAAAAAATATGCTCGTTTATTAAAATCGTTATCTCATCTTTGATTGATAAAATGAATATATTTCATCGGCCACTTGGTCGATGTTTTTATTATCTGTATGCACAACTAAATGAACACCTTGAACTTTATCTAAAGAGAAGTCAAATTGGTCATTTTTTAATCGTTCTTCAATTTTCTCTTTCTTATCTCCTCGACCAACCATTCTTTCTTCTCTCTTTTTTGGATCACAGATTAGAAGAACAGTGATTACTCTAGGATCATTTAATGCTTGGAAGGCATGTAACCCATTTGGATCAAGTACGATAACTTTGTTATCATCGACTTGGTCTTTTCCACATCCATAATAATTTCCATTATATAAAGATGATTCAACAAACTTTCCTTCTTTGAGTCTCTTTTCAAACTCTTCTTTGGAAATGAAAAAATAATCTACTCCATCTTTTTCACCTTCACGCATTGCTCGGGTAGTAGTGGTGATGGCTTTTACTAAACCAAAGCGTTTTTGAAGGTTAAGAGCAGTGACAGTTTTTCCACTTGCTGAAGCGCCACAAAGAATAAGCATATTTCAATTATAAGTGTCCCAAGGTCAAAAAAACAAAAAAATTTTTAATATAAAAATATTTTTGAAAAAAATTAGTGCAAAAATTGGTGCGATTTTGCGGATTAAGTTAATATAAGCAATTTTTTGCTGAGGGGAAAAACTATGCATAAAAAACATGATTACCACATCGAAGAAACAAGAGAAATGGTCTCGATATTCAAAGATGTTCACCTGAAATATCGTTATATCCGTAATAATCTCAAATTCTCCTCTCAGGGGAAAGATGAGATATTAGCCAAGTTTAGAGATGATGTTCGTAAAATTCATCTCGCTCTCGATAGCATTAAACCACTCCAATCTTATCTTATAACGCAGTCATTTCGTGGAGATGAAAAGGTTTATAACGAGTGGTGGAAGGGAATTTACAAGAAGTCTACACTTTATCGCCTACGCCATTGTGCGATTCAAGCATTCTTAAAGGAGTATCACTCGCTATGATTAAACAAAAGATTATTCCATTAGTATTATGCATGCTCACGTGTGGAGTTTCATTTGGTGCGACTGAAGTGCAACGCTATCAGTTGGATTATTTTCACATTACTCCTTTTTACGCTGATAAATCTAGAAGTGTAAAAGTTCTTGCAAAACTATCAAGCAATGGTCCAGTAACAAAAAAATTAGTTAATTTTTACCTTTATAATTCGAAGTATAAAACCGGAACAATGATCAAAAACCTTCGTCCGAGTGACGAAAGTGGTCTAATTACTGCAACATCAACCGGGACTTTAATGAGATCTGGTGAACAAAACCGAATCAAAATATTTTTTAGCGACGGTGATGGTCAGAAGACAACTCACTGGTTTGACATGATTGAGGCAAATAATCCACCTCGTTTAGTGGTTGACCAACTTCAAACAGCAACCTATGAAAGCTTTAATGTGGCATCATACACCAAAAGTAGAGGTTATTTCACATCATCAGATAAGTACGAATTTAAAAATTGGTATGCGATAAATGAGATGAATATTTATAACAAACTTGATGTAGGAATGTTTAGTTTTACCGAGACAATTTGTGATATTCCAATCGAGATCGAATATTATATAATTTCTATCGGAATCCCTGCAATTTACGGTTTATTTTGCGATTTAAGGGATGATGAAGTTTCTTATAACAGGGTGGAATTAAGCCTTGATTTTGTTGATGTTGGAAACCATCAATATCAACTTCAATTTAAGGATAAACTCTACGTAAATCCTTATACCTATGAAATGGCAAGAAGTCAGCTTCCTGGGTTTGTTGAAACAAAGTATCTATATCTTCCAAAAAACGGATTTAGTGATCTTAGAAAACTTGATTTTACTATTCTGGGTGAAAAACTCGGGACGATGAGAATTGATTTTAGTTATTCATTCTCTATTGAAGCGGAACGATCAAGAATGGGGAACTGCGTTTCTTCGGAGTATTGCATTAAGACAAATGATGTCGAATTTAGTGATATTGGCAAGGAGTTAAAACATGATTAACTGTCTTTTCTTCACTTTTGGGTTTGTTCTCTTTTTGACATTTTCATTTGGAGGAATGACGCAATCAAGTATTCATCGCTCGTTCTTAAATATGCATCGCAGCATCCTCGAAATTAGTGTTGTCACAATTGGTGATGATGGTGAAGATGTAAAACCATATTTTAATGAACCACAACTAGAAAAATATGTGATTGATTATCTAAAAGATAATGTTGGTAAATATACGACTGATTATAAGACGTCAATTATTTATTTCGATGTTAGCACAAATGCAGTCAATACCAACCATCACGCTGATGGAGTTCGTATTTCTTTAACCTCAAAAATCAATATGTTTTATACCTACAAACACAGTCGTGAATTTCGGATCAATTCGAGGGGTGAAATTAATGAATAAAGAACTGGTTACCTATTTAGAATCATCTTTCCTGGCACCTCTTTTAAGTGACACCGAAATTACTGATATTTCTTATAACGGAAAGGATGTTTATTATCTTCACAACCAATTCGGAAGGAAGAAATCAAACATTGAAGTTTCAAAAGATGAGGTTGCGGTCTTTATTCGCCAAATCGCTAATTTATCAGAGAAGCAATTTTCCTATACTAATCCATCAATTGATGTTTCTGAAGGCAAATACCGAATTAACGCAATTCACCAGTCAATTGTTCGAGTCGAAAACGAAAAATCAATCTCATTTTCAATTCGTATTGCATCGCCAAATAATCGCATTTTAACCAGCAAATCCTTTATGAATTCAAAAATGAAGACCTTTT
Source organism: Bacilli bacterium (assembly GCA_017447725.1). GTDB lineage: Bacteria > Bacillota_I > Bacilli_A > RFN20 > CAG-826 > Fiminaster. Next base: position 40,342 of record JAFSMX010000003.1, on the reverse strand, counting down.
TACTGGATTGTTTAAAGAAGCAAAAATCAATTGTTATTGGAGGCCCAACCGGATCTGGAAAAACTGAACTTCAGAAATATTTATTAACCTCATTAGAGGATAACAGCAGGGTTATTGTTATCGATAACGTTCAAGAATTAGAGTTTATTCGTTCTAATCCAAATTTAGACATAACTTCTTGGGAAGCGAACGAAAACCATGTCAATTCCTCAATAAATGACCTAATTCGCCAGGCTTTAAGATCAAATCCAGATTGGCTCGTTGTCGCGGAAAGTCGTGGAAAAGAGATGAACGATGTTCTAACAAGTGTAATGACCGGCCATCCAATTATTACAACGATGCACGCTAAATCACTAATGTCTATGCCTCATCGACTAGTTCGAATGATTGAAATGGCTGATACAAGAGAGTCGTATGACGACATTATGGGAGATTTACTTTCTCATATCCCAGTTTATGTCTTTGTACGTAGGGATATTACAAAAGATGGAAATGTCCATCGTTATATTGAGGCAATTGGAGAAGTCCAAAACAAAGTTTTAGTTGAAAAATTCCATTGTTAGGAGTCTTTATGGTAAGAGATGTCTTTTATGTATTAATAACCTTTGCGCTTGCTGTTGTGAGCTATTTTACTAGTCCGACTATTTATCTCCCAATCGGAATTATTTTGCTATTTAACCTTTATTATTTTTTAATTGGTCGAAAATATTTAATTAAAAAAGATCGATTAGTTCGACGTTGTCATGCTTGTTATCACTTTATCAATGCCTTCATTATTTCCATGTCTGTTAAGGAATCTTTAGAAGATGCTTATCAAAGTGGAATAAGGTTTGAAGATAAAGAATTAAATGAGATTACACCTGAGATAGAGAACTTAAATGTTAGTGATCGAATCGCATATCTTAGAGAGTTCTTTAACTTAGCTGTATTCAAAATGTTTATAAATGTTCTTGGTCTATATCAAGATCAAGGAGGAAATATTTTAAGTATGTCTGACGAACTGATCAGCGAATCAACAAGAATTGAGAAGAGTATCAGCGACTCCTTAGCAGAATCGAACCGCTATTTGGGTCAATTTATTCTTCTATGGGTGATGGCGGTATCTGTGCTAATTTTCATTCGCTTTTCAATTAGTTCGTTTTACATAACGATGTCAAAATCGTCGACTTTTATCTTCTTTTTAGGAATGTTTTTTCTCGTTGTGCTCTTCTCAATTCACCTTTTCATTGTTCGTTATTCCTCAATTATCGTGAAGGAGGATCAAGTATGAAAAAACTCAAAGAAAGAATTGCAAATCTCGGCTTATCTATAAAGAAAGAACTCACAACTGCATTAGCTTTTAGCATAGTTTTGCTTGCTTTAGGTATAGTTGCGTTCTATTTGCTCAATTCCTACATATATTTAGGTGTTGGATTAGTCTTTGTTGTTTTGTTTAACTTGCTCTACTTCTCACGTTATTCAAAATTAGAAAAAGAACAAAACGATCTAGCAAAACAAGACTTTGTCTCTTTGTTCACCTTTTTCAAAATTTATCTACATAATGGCTATTCTGTTTATACAGCGTTAAAAGAGATTCAAGCTTTTGCTGATAAACAATTAGCTTTGTATCTTTCTGATTTAATTCGGGACATCGATCAAGATAAGACAATTAATCCATTTATTCGATTTGGTCGAAAGTTTAACGATCTAATTATCGAAGAAATGATGATCTTAATCTATCAGATGATTGATGACGGATCCAATCCAAGTCATCTATCTCAATTTGACTTAATTTTTGGCAAGATTAGTGATATAGCGTATGAAAAAGAAATCAATAAGAAACGTAACTCATTAGCCTCGATGTCAACATTTCCTTTAGTTGGTAGTTCCATTCTAATTGTGATGGTGACATTTGGAATTATTACAGTGATGGAGGAAATGGTTAATGTCTTATAAAGTTGCGTTTATTTTATCGATGTTATTCATCGTTCAATTATTTGTTTTTGCAACCGATTTAATGTCGGTTCAAATCATACATTCCAATCTCGATGCGGTTTCTGTGACAGCAGGGAATATCATCTCAACAAAAGGTTCGATTAATGAAGATGTTATCGCCCTTGTCCAGAACGAAGCCGGCGCCTCTATTGAGGCCATCGGTGATGAGACACCACTTTTTGGAGCAGTTTTCGAATACAAAATATCCAAAACGTATCAGCCTGTGTTTTTTGCCAGTAAACCAATGGAAATCGCAGTGGTGCGCAGTGTCGTGATTGGATACTACAACTAGGAAAGGAGGAAAAACTATGTCTGAAATTAAAGGACAACTCTTAGGTATTGTCTTAGCAATTGCGTTATTCGGTGTTGTATTCGGTATCTTGGTCAATTCATTTGGCCGTACAAGTTCTGCCATCGGAAATCGTATGGCTGAAGTTGCCACTACCCAAGCTGAATACGCTGAAGCTCAAGAAGCTGCACCAGCTGCTGCTGCACCTGCCGGTGGTAATTAATCAATAATGATGAGAATTGTTTTACGAAAGGTTCATCACCATAGGTGAAACAATTCTCTTTTTCTATTTTGTATTTATGATACAATACATACCGAGGTACAAAATTATGTCACATCGTGAAGAAATTAAAGCTCGTCTAGCCGAACTTTCCCATCGTGAAAGCGTTGATGAAAGCGTTGCTATTCGTGATTTAGGCTTAGATAGCCTTGATGTTGTTGAAACACTCCTTGAACTCGAAGAAAAGTATGGAGTCGCCTTTGATGACATCGATATGTCCAAACTCGTTACAGTCAAAGATTTACTCGACGCAATTGAAAGTAAATTAAAATAATAATTTAGTGTTGTTATTTAAATAACGACTGTGATAAGATATTACGCGCTGCCCACTTAGCTCAGCGGTAGAGCTATCGGCTGTTAACCGATCGGTCTGCGGTTCGAACCCGTAAGTGGGCGCCAAATTTGGCCCGTTGGAGAAGTGGCTTAACTCATATGCCTTTCACGCATACATTCATGGGTTCGAATCCCGTACGGGTCACCCAAATTTGAAGAGGATTGATACTATGTGTCAATCCTTTTTTGTTTATGGTTGCCCTATTTAGTTATAAAATTAATTCTAAGGATAATAATAACGAGAAATTCATTAGGAGATAAAAGAATGAAAAAAGTATTAATTATTTCAACAAGTATTAGAAACGGAAGTAATTCTGAAAGATTAGCTCATGAATTTGAAAAGGGTGCAAAAGATGCGGGAAATGCCGTAGATTTTGTTTCATTAAAAGACAAAAACATTGCATTTTGCCGAGGATGTTTTGCTTGTCAAAAACTTCATAAATGCGTGATCAATGATGACGCAAATGCGATTGCTGATAAAATCTGTGAAAGTGATGTTATTGTTTGGGCATCACCAATTTACTATTATGAAATGGCTGGTCAAATGAAGACATTAATTGACCGTTGTAACTCCTTATATTCTAGAGATTATAAGTTTAATGAAGTCTATTTCTTAGCTGTTGCTCAAGAAGATGAAAAGTATACTCCTGAAAAAGCAATTGGTGGACTCCAAGGTTGGGTTGATTGTTTCGAAGGTGTTGAGTTTAAAAAGACATTATTCGTTGGCGGAGTAAACGAACCAAGCGAAATTGAAAATAATAAGAAGTTAACCGAAGCTTACGAGATGGGAAAAAGAGTCTAATCATTTGTGATTATAAATACCGGACAAGGAAGAATCGTATAAAAAAGAACTTTTGTTGTTCTAAATATTTTTTATATGACCGAAAGCTTTTGTTTACAAAGTAATTTTTTTATATTAAATTAATGTAAGAAAAGTAAGAAAGGTAAGACTATGAAAAATACACAAAAGGATCGATTTATTGCTAGTGTTAAAGTCGGACCAAAAGGCCAAATTACTATTCCAAGTGAAGCCAGAAAGATGTTTAACATCAAAGAAGGTGAAACTCTCATGGTGATGGGTGATAAAAAAAGAGGTATTGCTTTACTTAAGGCAGATATGTTTTATTCTTTAATGGAGGATCGTTAAGATGGAAGACATTTTAAAAGTTGAACACCTCGATAAAGATTACCCATCATTTTCACTAAAAAATGTGAGTTTTGCGGTGAAACCTGGACAAATCATGGGTTTTATTGGCCGTAATGGTGCTGGTAAAACAACAACACTAAAAAGCATTATGAACCTCATTCATTATCAAAACGGAAAGATTACTGCGTTTGGTAAAGATATGACTGAGAATGAACTCGAAAATAAACAACGTATTGGGTTCGCATTAAGTGAACTAAATTATTATCCAAACAAGACTATCCGTCAAATCATGAATGTTACTAAAAAATTCTATAAGAACTTCGATGAAAAGAAATTTTTAGAAATATCAAAACTTTTTGATTTAAATTTGGATAAGAAGCTTGAAGAACTTAGCAGCGGCATGAAAGTTAAATATTCGGTTGCTGTGGCGTTATCCCATAAAGCAGAGCTGTTAATTCTTGATGAACCAACTTCAGGTTTAGACCCGGTTTCAAGAGATGAAGTTTTAGACATCTTCCGCGAGATTGTTAAAAACGGCGATCGTGCCATTCTTTTCTCAACGCATATCACCAGTGACTTAGATAAATGTGCTACCGGAATTACATACATTCACGATGGCTCAATTATTTATACCGGAACAAAAGAAGACTTTATCAAATCGTACCTCTTTGTAAAAGACAAAACAAAAAACAAGAAACTTGAAAACGAATACATCTCTTGGAAAGAACTAGATGACCACATCGAAGGATTAATTGATGCAAATAAAAAAGGTGTATTTGAAAAAGCGGGTATTGAACCAGTTGAACCTGACCTAGAACAAATCATGGTCTATTTAGAAAGGAGCAAGAGCAATGAAAGCTTTACTTTATAAAGAATTTAAATTAGCTATGCACCCAATTTGCTATTTGTTCATTTTCGCCTTTCCGCTCATGATTTTAATTCCAAGCTATCCTTTAGCAATTGGATTCATTTATGTTTTAACCTGTTACCCAATCCTTTTCTTAGGAGCCAACAAAGGTCAACAAAGTAACGACTTATTATTTTCAACATTACTTCCAGTACGTAAGAAAGACATTGTCCTTGCTAGAATAATTACTGTTGGAGTACTCCAGGTTGTCTTTATTGCTATGCAATGTGTTCTTTATCCATTAGCTTTAAAATTAAATGCTGAAATGCCACTAGACACGGCTGGAAAAATTCCTGGTATTGGTTTAGATGGATTTGTATCGGTATTAGCGATTGCTATTATTGGTTATGCGATAGCTGATCTTGTTTTCTTCCCAATTTATTATCGAAGAGGAAAATCAATTGTTGCTTCAACATTATTCATGATTCTTGGTTTTGTTTTATATATCGGAATTTTCACTATTGCTATTCCTTATATTCCAGGATGCGAATGGTACATGAATTTCCTTTCCAAGAGCGGTGTTGGCGTACAGTTTATTGTTCTTGGAGTTGCTTTAATAATTTATGCTGCACTTCACTTGTTGGTATATCGCATTTCTTCTAGGGAACTAGAAAAAGTTGATTTTTAACAAGAAAATGCGAAAAAATCTCCGAATTGCCAGAGATTTTTTGTTTAGCGTTTATTGAACACTGGCCAGAATTTATCTTCTCCGTAATCAATTTCGTTTAGTTTGATTAGTTCCATCATATCTTCATCAGAGATTACAAAGTCGAGCTTTGTATTATCGACAATGTGTTCTTTAGAAGAAGCTTTTGGAATAGAGATTGTATTTAATTGAAGAGTGTATTTGATACAAAGTTGAGCAACAGAGACACCATATTTCTTGGCGAACTTCTCAATTGATTTATCTGCGAGAGCACGTCCATGAGCGATTGGACTATATGCTTCAACAACAATATCGTTCATTTGGCAAAACTTAATAACATCGATTGGAGTGTTGCCAATATGGCAAAGAATTTGGTTTGCCATTGGTTTAATATTGCAGTTCTTCATGATGTTTTCTAAATCATCAACTAGGAAGTTTGAGACACCAATTGCTTTAACTTTACCTTCTTCGTAAGCTTCTTCAAGAGCTTTCCATACTTCGATGTTTTCCTTAAAGTAGCGTTTTTCAGAATGGAATTCTTTCCATGGTTGTGGGCAGTGGATAAGAATTAAATCAACGTAATCTACGCCAAGTTTTCTTAATGACTCATCAATAGATGCTTTGGCTTCTTTATAGGTTTTAATCTCGGCTTGGACTTTAGTAGTAATGTAGATCTCTTCTCTTTTTAATCCACTTTCTTTAATTCCTTGGCCGACACCTTCTTCGTTTTGATAAGCTTGGGCAGTATCGATGTGGCGATATCCTGCTTCAAGCGCCATCTTAACGCAGTTAGCTGCTTTGTCATTTGGAATTAACCAAGTTCCATAAGCTAATGTTGGCGAGTATTGACCATTATGAAGTTTAATTTGATCCATCTTTTTTCTCCTTTGACTTTTTTGTAAGCATCTTTTTGATCACCCAAGTTTGGAATCGATTTGGGAGTGCATTTAGCAATTTTAAAAGGAAATTGCGGTTGATTTTATATACAAAACGAGGTTTTTTCTTTTCAACAATCTTTCCGATTTTCTTTGCAAGTTTTGCTGGCGGAATCTTCTTTGATTCAACCGAATTTACAATCTCGTCAAACTTAGTTGCATTATCTTTGTAAAGCTCAGTGTTCTTCTTAAATTCATTTAATTTAGAAACGGAAACACTAAGCAAACCGGTATCAATTGCACCTGGTCTAAGGACAACAACTTGGTGGCCAAGAAGTTGTAGTTCCATTCTTAAGGAATAAGCATATTTATCTAGTGCAGCTTTTGTAATCCCATAAATTCCAGTAAACGGCAGTGGATCAGTAATTGCTAGTTCGCTAGTTGTAATAACAACTTTTCCTTTTTTGTTTAACAAAGGAACAAAAGCTTTGTTGATTCTAAAAACACCAAAAAGATTAATATCATATGAACGAACAAAGTCTTCTTCACTCATTTCAATAAGCGAATTCAAATCATAGATTCCAGCAAGATGGATAATCGCATCAAATTTAACTTGTTCACTTTGAATCTTTTCAAAAGCTTGCTCTATGGAATCTTTGCTTCGAATATCAATTTGATAAAAATGGCAGTGGTCAAGTGGTTCAATTTCCTTGATGTCTAAAGCATAAACTTCATAACCAAGTGAAAGAAATTGTTTAACGGTTGCTAAACCAATTCCGCCAGAAGCGCCAGTAATTAATACGGATTTCATAATATAAAATATAGCATGTTTCTTTTTATTCATAAAAGAATGATTTATAATCGTATCCGTTATTGGAGGTTGAACCATGTTAAATAACATTATTTCTATTATTAAGAAGCCTTCGCGAATGATTCTTTTTGTCGGATCAATCGTTGTTTTTGCTTTAACTGCTTTAAGTGGTTTTGGTAATATTGGCGGAGATTTCTTCCCGGTCTTTATTGGAATTATTGTTTTAGTTGCTAAGCTTGCTGCAACAGCAGCTGTTCCAACATTATTAATTCTTAAAAAAGATGACATAGTGAAAATTGTCTTTGTTATCTTATCTGGCTACTGGCTCATTTCTTCTGCTGAAGGCCAATTAAGCTATGCTTCTGCAGTTGGATATGGCACAGCTTTATATGATTGTGCTGCCGTTTTCTCTGTTTTATTTGGATTATGCTTATTAGCAGTCATTGTCTTAATCGTTTTAGGATTTGCTTTAAAAGGTAAAGACTTTAAGGTAGTTGATTTATTGCTTTTATGTGGAGCGATTGTTCTTGGATTAGTTGCACTCATTTTATGGTGTGTCATCTATGGAAAGAATCAATATCCATGGACATCATTTGTTTCATCTATTAACTATTTCGTTGTTATTCCAGTTACTGTTGCTGGCGGACTTCTTTATTATTTCGTGGAAGTTAATAAAGTTGTGAAGGTTGAAGAACAACTAGAAGAACCAGCTCAAGAACAAGTTGAAGAACCAAGCGAAAACCAAGAAAATCAATAATTTTAAAAACATCCAAAAAACGAAAAAGAACCGAGAATTGTCGGTTCTTTTTTTGCAAATCTAAGATATTTTATTTACGATCGTGAACAAATTTTACAAATGATTTTACGTCTTTATCTGAGGTAAAAACAGCAAAGTAATATTCATCACCCATCGCCGCTCTAAATGCTTCAGGATAGGAGTCATGTTCAACGATATGTTCACCGAATAATTGTTCGATTTCGTAGTTGGAGTGTTGGTAATTAATTTCCTTCTTTCTATTCACACTCACTGCGATACGGTTGCTTTCGAAAACTGGACAGACTTTATTACCGACAATCACATCAGCATAAGTCTTGTAATAGGAAATGTTGGTTGTGAGGTTTAGTAAGTCAGATGTATTTCCACCTGGTGAACGTAAATTGGCTTCTAATCCAATAATGTCACCTTTCTTACCTAAACCTGGTTTATCTTTTCTAAGAACAAAGAATTCAATATGGAAGCATCTTTGTTGAAGTTTGAATGCTTTAACAACTTTGGTTCCCATTTCATAAAATGCTGGATCCATTTTTGTTTTGGCATAGTAGTAGACATCTTTGTTTTCGCTAACAACTTCCGCAATTGGAGTTGGGAATGTTTCGTTAAAGCAAAGAATAACTTTAGATTTAGCATCAGCGATTCCATCAAAGGAGGAGATGTAACCGTCTAAGAATTCTTCCATGATGTAAACCTCGTTTGGTTTTTCTTCATGGAATTTCTTTAATTCTTCTTCATTAGAAATTTTATATGTGTGAGATGCACCCACACCTGAATCAGGTTTAGCAAAAACTGGGTAGCCGACTTCTTTGACAAATGATAATGATTTCTTCAAAGAAGAAACAATAATGTAACGAGCAGTCTTAACTCCAGCCTTCTTGAAGAATTTCTTCATTGTTGATTTGGCTTGTCGGACTTCTAAATCAAGAGGTCTTAAGCCATTTGGAATGTTAAACCATTCACGATATGTGGCATCATTGTGAAGCCAGTATTCGTTGTTTGATTCAATAAAATCAATTGATCCATATTTTGTTTGAAGATAGTTAATCGTGTTAATCATCCAATCAACACGGTTTAAATCGCTAACAAAACAATATTCGGTTAGTGAACTTTTAAGATCATCCGAAAGACTTGCAAATGGTTCATCACCAATGCCAAAAACATTTACACCAGCGTTTCTTAATTCAGAAACAAAGTGACGATAAGTTTTTGGAAAGTTCGGAGAGATAAAAATGTAGTTCATAATCGGCATTATTTTATTTACTCTTTTTAAAAAAAGAAAGAAATTTTTTATTTGTTCGAATTTCTCTTAAAATTAATCATCCATTTTGCTACAATACTTGCGAGGTAAAAAACTATGTCTCGTGCTGATCAAATTTTTGTCGAAAACATGAAGGATATTTTAGAGAACGGATTCTGGGATACAGACCTTCCAGTTCGTCCACATTGGGAAGATGGAACTCCAGCCCACACCGTGAAAAAATTCTGCATTGTTAATCGCTATAATTTACAAGAAGAATTACCAATTCTCACTATTCGTAAAACTGCTTTCAAATCCTGCTTAGATGAACTTCTCTGGATTTGGCAAAAGAAATCTAACAACATTCATGACTTAAAAAGTCATATTTGGGATAGTTGGGCTGATGAAACTGGCTCAATCGGTAAAGCCTATGGTTATCAACTCGCCAAAAAGAGTAAATATCCAGAAGGTGAATTCGACCAAGTCGACCGTGTTCTATATGACTTAAAACATAACCCACAATCTCGAAGAATTATGACCAATATCTATAACTTCGAAGATCTCCATGAGATGAACCTTTATCCATGTGCTTACTCGATGACATTTAATGTCACTGGTGACACCTTAAATGGTATTCTTAACCAAAGAAGCAATGACATGCTTACCGCGAATAACTGGAATGTTCTTCAATATTCCTTATTATTAATGATGTTTGCTCAAGTTTCTGGTCTTAAACCAGGAACATTAGTTCACGTTATTGCTGACGCTCACATCTATGACCGTCATGTTGACATCGTCAAAGAAGTTATTGCCAAGCCACAACATAAAGCTCCAAAACTAATCATGGATCCAACAATTAAGAACTTCTATGATTTCACAGTTGATAGCTTTAAACTCGTGGATTATGAATACGAACCTCTAGATAAAAAGATTCCAGTCGCCATCTAATTAAATCTATGATTTACTCGATTCTTTGTGTTGATAAAAAGTTTGGGATCGGAAAGAAAAACGATCTTCTTTTTCATCTACCAAAAGATATGTCTTACTTTAGAGAAAAAACACGAGGTCACGTCGTAGCGATGGGAGAAAATACTTTGTTATCTTTCCCAGGCCAAAAACCGCTCCCAAAGAGAACAAATATTGTTCTTTCTAAGGACATCGATCATAACTATGAAGGTTGTGTTAATGTCCATGACTTTAACGAATTCCTTCGACTTCTAAAGAAACATGGAGAGAAAGAAGATGTCTTCGTGATTGGAGGTGCCTCAATCTATCACCAAACTCTACCGTATGTCGATGGAGTTTATCTTACGAAGGTTGATGCCGATGGTGGAGCCGAGGTCTTCTTTGATAACATCGATGAAATCGAATCATTTGAATGTTTATCCGAAAGTGAACCACTTGAAGATAACGGATACAAAATCCGTTTCTGTTACTATCAAAATCACTCCAAAAAAGACATTGAATAAAGACAAGTAAAAATGAATAAAGACTTGTCTTTTTCTTTTACTTGTATAATATAATGACCTTATGCGTCCCTTAATAAAGGAGATTCATTTATGAAAAAACCAACCGGTATTAGTTTAAAAAATAAAACTCTCGTCATTGGTTGTGGCCAACTTGGCGCAACAATTGCGAACAAGTTTTCTAAAGAAGGCAAAAATATTCTCATTGTTGATGAATCAGAAAGATCTTTCGAAAGACTTAGCGAAGACTTCTCTGGCTACACAATTGTGGGAGAATGTACTGACTTAGAAGTTCTAGAATCAGCTTATATTAAATCCTGTAAGGAAGCTGTCATTGTTACTGGTGATGATTCGATTAATGTTTTAGTCGCCACAATCGCGAAGAAACTTTATAACGTTCCAAACGTCTATGTTCGTCTTTCTGACCCAGATAACGAAATCCTTTTAAAAGGATTGGGTGTGAAAGTTATTTTCCCACTCGAACTTTCCTTCGATAAATTTAACTTAATGAGAGGAGGTAAATAATTATGAAGATCGTTATTGCTAACGGTATGCATGCTGCTGACTATGTAATCGGCATCTATAAACACCATAAGAAGCACCAAATTATTCTCATAAATGATAATAAGGATAGTGCTAAATACCTCTCTGATAAGAACAATATTCCAGTTATTTATGGACACCCAAACAAGAAGGAAGTTCTTGAACAAGCTCGCATTCGTGACTGTGATATCTTTATGGCTTTAGGTTATAAAGATGCCGATAACTTTGCCGCTTGTTTACTTGCGAAGAAAGCTTTTGGAGCACGTAAAACAATTTGTACAGTCTCCAACCCAAAAAACGTGTCTTTATTTAGAGACTTAGGAATTGACTCAGTCATTTCCTCAACCGCACTTCTTGCGGATTCTTTAATTGCCGAATCTTCTTTAGAAGATTTCATCAAACAAGTATCTATCGAAGATAACTCCATTGTCATGGTTGAAATTGTTGTCAAAGATACCTACTACATTGCTCGTAGAAAGATTATGGATATTGATTTCCCAAAAACCGGAACAATTTCCTGTATTTACCGTAAACCTCACGCTATTATTCCAAATGGTCAAACAGTCATCCTTCCAAAGGATAAACTTGTTATCGTGACAACCCCTGAAGAAAAGGATGCCATTATTAAATTCGTTCAAACTGCTGAATAAAAATGAAAAAACTTGCTAGTGGATATCGATTAATTTTTGGATACTTAGGTATCTTCCTGATGTTTATCTCGATGATTACCTTTATTCCTTTAGTTATGCTTATCTTCTATCCAGAAGAAAGTCATTTAGCAATTAACTTCTATCTTCCAGGTTTAATTACGTTAGCCGTTGGTGCAGCGCTATATTTCATCTTAATCTTTAAACGAGAAAGAGCACGTTTAGGTAAGCATCAAGACCAAGTTATATTGGTTTTGCTATGGATTTTAGCTATTTTAATCTGCTCTTTACCATTTCTTTTAAGTGGCAAAATGAGCTTTACTGAAGCGGTGTTTGAAACAACCAGTGGATTTGCCACAATAGGTTTAACACGTTTCAATATGTGGGACTATCACGTCTACATCTTCTATCGAAGCTTACTCCTCTTCTTTGGTGGAGTTGGTTTGGTCTTAATTATCACATCCGCGTTAAGTGATCGTTATGGATTGCGTCTTTATATCGCGGAAGGTCATAACGATAAGTTAATGCCAAACCTGACTAAGTCAGCTCGACTTATTTTAGGCATTTATATACTCTACATTTTCTTAGGAACAGTGGCCTTCATTATTTCTGGAATGAGCGCCTTTGATGCCATAAACCACTCCATTGCTGCGATTGCAACTGGTGGATTCTCCTCACAAGCAGGAGGTTTAATGGCTGCTGGTGGAAACCAAACCGCTAATCAGATTATTTGTTCTGTGCTCATGCTTCTTGGAGGAACCAATTTCTTAATTCACCTCTTCTTAATCACTGGTAAGTTTAAACGTGTCACTCGTGACTTAGAAATTCGTTTCTTTGCCGTTTTATCATTAATTATGATTCCGTTGTTTGTTCTTTCGTTCCTTGTTGGACCAAACGGATTTAATTTTGGAGATTCACTTAGCTATGGTATCTTCACTTACATTTCCGCCATCACAACATCTGGATTTACAAATGTACCAGCAACTTACGCCTTTGGCGTGACCTCAACTGTTGGAACAACATTCTTAGTTGTTATGATGTGTATCATCGGTGGTGGAATGGGTTCCACGGCTGGTGGTGCAAAACAATACCGTGTTGCTTTAGCGTTTAAAGCATTCCATTGGAACTTACGTGAAAGAAGTGCATCAAAAAATATGTATTATCCGCAACGTATTTATCGTTGTGGACAATCTCGAATTGTTGAACAGGGCGAAATCAGTGAAGCCTATGGCTATATTTTGATTTACATTGTTACTTTATTTACCGGAACATTCCTTGTAATGGTCTTTGGCGGTGGACACTTCTCCTTTGGAGAATGTGCGTTTGAATTCGCTAACGCTTTATCTTCAACTGGTATGTCATGTGGTTTAACTTTCCAAGCCAATAACGCGATGCTTTGGACCATGACTTTAGGTATGTTTGCCGGACGTCTTGAAATTATCCCAATTTACTACATGTTCTATCGAATCGGACATGATATCTTTAGAAAGGAGATTGATTAACTATGTTAATTAATGAACTCGAACAAGCTAATATCGCCGCTTTAAAAGCGCGTGACCAAGTCACTCGTGCTGTTTTAAGCGTTGTTATCAATCGTTACCGTATGAATGCGATTGAACTTAAATCACAAGGCAAAGAAGCCACTGATGCTGACCTAATCAAAATTATTTCCAAAGTCATCAAAGAACTTGATGAAGAAAAGGAAGGCAATATCAAGACCGGTCGTTTAGAAGAAGCAAAAGCAATTGATCAACAAAAAGCCGTTATTGAAAAGTATCTTCCAAAGATGATGAGTGAAGATGAAATACGCGCTGTGATTGCTAAACTTGAAGATAAATCAATGCCTTCTGTGATGAAGTATTTCAAGGCTAATTATGATGGCCAAGTTGATATGTCTCTTGTGAGCAAAATTGCTCGTGGACAATAAAAACAAAAAATATTAAATTAACCGGGAATTTCTGGTTAATTTTTTATAAATTACGGTCAAAACTCCAATAAATTAATGAATAAAAAAACTCGGTTAAAACTTATTATTTCTCTTAGCTCAGTCGGTGCACTCGCGCTCGGAGTTTTCGGTTTTATCTATTTTTCTTATCTACATCACTACAAAGGAAAAGATGTTCATTATGATTGGAAGGAAACTGATCCATTTGATATTAATTCTCTACCAAAGGTTGAAAAGAAAAGCGGTGAAGAGTTCCGTATTCTTAATTTTGCTGATATTCAAATCTGTGATTTAGAAAACATGTTTAACCGCGATAAAGTTCATAAAGAAATGACATATCTAGTTGAACAAACTAAACCTCATTTAATTACTTTAACTGGTGATCAAACCTGGTCTAATGAGAATCGTTATTCCTTAATGAATATTATTTCCTGGTTAGACGATTATAAGATTCCATACGCTCCTATTTATGGAAACCATGATTTTGGTAACGAAGGTCATGTTGCTGTTGCAACTCCAAACTATTGTTGTGATCTTTATGAGAATGGTAAATACTCACTTTTCAAAAGAGGACCGACAAACATTGACTCTTTAGGAAACTACGCGATTCGTGTGATGGAAGATAATAAAACTTATTCTCTTCTTTATATGGTTGATTCTGGTGTAAATGAGAAGGTTAACGATCAACAAATCTCTTACTTTAAATGGATTGCTAATGGAGTAAAAGAAGTGGAAGGAAGTCTTCCAAAAAGCTTTGCTTTTATGCATAAACCTCTCCCAGAATACATTAACGCTTATTATGCTTATCAAAGTGGAGTGCCTGGAGTAGAAAAAAGAGGTGAGATGTATCACTACTATTATTTAGGTGGTTCACAGCAAAACGGCTTCTTTGATTTTGCTCAGTCGATAAATATTGATAACATTGTCGCCGGACATCAACATGGAAACTGTTTCTCCATCAAATATAATGGAGTGTGGTTAACTTCCTCTTTAAAAACTGGTGAATTTGGCGGAACAATCGATAATGAAGAAGTTTATTTAAGTGGGGCAACTCTATTTAAACTAAATAACCAAAGTAGTGAACTAGAAAATATCTTTGTCAAAAAAGGACAATTCTAATTTGATAAATATTTATTGAGAAAAATAGATTTAATATCTATAATTACTATCGCACCGGGGGTGTCGTACAATGGTAGTACAACGGTCTCCAAAACCGCTAATGTGGGTTCGATTCCTGCCACCCCCGCCAAAATTGTATTAATTATTTAATACATTTCTAATGATTCTAACGGTATCCTGGCCAAGTATAGGGCAATCCGTTGATAGCAACTAGTCTTCGTGGGAAACCCAGCTTCTTAGGAGAAGCGTCTAGTTGTAAATAAAAAAGATCCATCAATTATGACATGAAAGCCATAAAGCGGATCTTTTTTTGATTATTTAGAAAAATATTTTTTCTCTAATTCATCAATCGTTTTTTCATCTTCTTTTGACAAATGCCAATTGTTATATGGCTTTGAAAATGCATTAGCTTCAGCATGCGACACTCTTCTTATACATAAAAACGATTCTGCATCATCATTAGGATTAGGATTTGCTACCATTTTTATGTAGTCGTTAGGCTTACTAAGAACTCTTAATACAGAATGAGTAAACATGTATCCAGAAAGATACATTTTTCCGTCAATTTCTGTTTCTTCGACTACCGCAACGATAAATGGATGAGACTTTCCCTTTTTATATATTCTAAAATGGTACTTGTCTGGCCCGTTGTAGTTTTTAAAAGGCATATTAGTTCCTCCTTTCTTTAGACAGTAGCGGTGCCTTCAAAAGGAGATAATAAAAGCCATCACCATAATGAAAACACCTTTTGTAGTTATCGACTAAGTCCCGTAACTACTGGTGTTACATCATCCTTGTGATGGCCACATGCTCAATTATAAAATAATTGTAGGGAGCGCGATGATCTTTTTGGATATAAGAGTGTCTACAAAGTCGCGACCTCTTCTACTTATATCTTCATATCACTACTGGGCAATACTTTCCCTATTACCACACCCTAACACGTAGTGTGATAGTCCACATACCCATTGGCCTCAGTTTACCTGCGTATGGTCGACTTTGCTAATGCTAGTTCATAGCGCCCGTGGTCTAAATATATGAACAAAATAATTCTACCACAAGTGCTGCACTTTTGTGATACTCCATTTTATAAATAAAATTGTCAATATTTTGAAAGGAGTTTTTAATTTATTTTGTGATAATTATAAGAAGATAATAGCTGAGATAAATACCATTAGGTCTAAAACCATACAAGACAATGAAATAAATAATTCATCATCAATCTTCTTTGATTTAACAGCTTTAACAAATCCTCCAGTAGCACATCCTCCGCCAATTAAAGAGAGAAGTAACAACGCTACTGCAAGGAATGTGGAACCAATGCCGATGAAGTTAAAGATCATCACGATGAACCAATAGCCAACTGTGAGAATTGACCAAAGTCCATAATTCTTACGTTTAATTAAACCGGAGAAATCAGTTTTTTGTCTTTGTTTTACAGGTTTTTCTTGCTTTGGAGACTCTTCAAGCTTTGGTTGTTCAACTGGAACTGGCTCAGGCGTTGGTGCCGGAGCTGGTTCTGGTTGAGGTTCGGGCTGTGGTGCAGGTTCCTCTTTTATTTCCTCAACCGGAATGATAACTGGTTGCTCTTCAGCAACTGGTTCTGGTTCTGGTTGAGGTTCTTCTATAGGCTCTGGCTCTGGTTCAGGTTGTGGTTCCTCTTTTGGTTCTTCAGAAACAACCTCCTCAACAACTGGAGCTTCTTCAACGATTGGTTCTGGTTCTTTTACAGGCTCTTCAACAACTGGAGCTTCTTCAACGACAGGTTCTTCAACCTTAGGTTGTTCTTTCTCTGGTTGTCTAAAACCACAGTTAGAACAGAACTTCGCCTCATCTGGTAGAGGTGAACCACAATTAATACAATATTTCATCGTTTTATTCTCCTCTCACCCAGTGGAAGACTTCTTGTCCACCTGAATATAATTTACCATTACTATTCACTGTCATTGTTGCAACACCAGAGTAGTAACCAGAATAAGTAATCTTTAAAGTACAACCTGTTTTTTCCCACGTACATTTTAAGTTATCGGCGTATTTGTCAAAGTCACTAGCGTTTTTTGCATCTTCGATAGCAGCAGCATGACGAGCAGTACCATCCGACTTAATTAACCAGCAGTTATAGCCAACTTGAACCATGTTCTTGCTTGCATCAGAATATTGTTCGGTTGACTGGACATAGTAACCATATTTTAAGGTACATGAACCGCCTCCTCCGCCTGATTCTTTCGATGCTCTAACGGATAAGGAAATAACACCAATGGAAGTGACAACAAGGACTGATGCTAAAACAGTAAGGATAATCTTTGGAGACATCTTAGATGTCAGGATACCTTTCTTCAGTAATGTAAAGAAGGCAATTAATCCTCCTATACCTAGAACTGAGAAGATAATTCCAATCACTAATGCAGCGGTGTTAGCGTTCTCTGCGCTCTTAGCAGCATCGTTAGCCTTCTCTTCACTAGTTTTACCAATACTAACCTTGGTTAAATCTAAAACAATTAATGGACGAACACCAAAGTTATCAGTGCTTGCTGCTTGACTAAAGCCACCTCCTCCAACCTCGGTTGCACGTACATATTGCACGTGTAATGTGTCATAATCTGCTTTTTTAGAATTAAGCCAGAAGAATGACCAATCATATGAATGGAAGTGATAATGTAAGGTTCGACCTTTGGCGTAGTCAGATGCTTTTGTTTCAAACTTTGACTTATCTTTATTTGTGGTATAGTCATCGGCCGTCATTAAAGTAACTTTATCTTTAACTTTAACTCCAGAACTATTTGCTTTAGTGCTGTTTTCTAGGATAAAGTTTCTTTCACTTTCAGAGAAAGAATCATTGTAGAAATCTCCATTTAGGAATTCTCTCATTGTGGATTCTTCCCAATCATTTGCAGCAACACCTGGTTTTCCAGCAACGTGACCTTCGTTAGTTCCATCAACTTCAATATTTTGTTGGAACACTTTAACATCCATAATGTAAACAGCGTAAAGGTATGCTTTATTATTTGCCGTGTCTTTATTGTATAAATGCCATTTTATAGGTTCGAATTTATAAAATGCTGGACCATCTTTTACGCTTGTACCATCTTCGTATTTACCTCCACCTTCTGTGGAGTGAATAGCAGGATAATAACGATACTTTTCTCCCTTATGTTCATAGTCTTTTCCAGGAACAAGATCGCCTTTAGCTTCCTCAACGATATCATCAAACAAATCAGAAGAAGATTTCACGACAGTTTGTGGATATTTTCCAACTTCAACAATATTGTCATTAACCTCTAATTCTGGATTCGCAGCATTGGCTTCTTTAACGACCGGTTTGGCAGAACGTAAAAAGCCTACTCCTAAAGCCATACATCCTAAAGATGTGAATAGAAGCACATTCGATAGCACTTTCTTTTTCATATGTTTGTTGTGGATTATTTAGAATCCACCCTCTTGACCTTATTTATACATAACGCGTAATAAATAGCAAGACAATAAACTTTGTTATGATAAAATATGGTCAAGAGGTCACACATGAACAAACATCTCAAAATCTCTTTAATTCTTAATAGCTCACTGGTTGTGATTTTTCTATTTGGAATGATTACTTCCTTATTAGGTTGGCAGTGGATGGGCATTAATGGAAACCTCACACCTGAAACTGATAATTTCCTCTGGTTCTTTACTGTTGATAGCAACATCTTTTTAGCTATTTCTGCATTAATTCTAGTTATCTTTGAGGTACTTGTTCTTTTAGATAAAAGAAAAGATATTCCGCATTGGGTTTATGTGGTGAAATATGTCGCGACATGCACAACAACATTAACACTCATGACTGTCATTTTATATTTAAGCCCATTACTCGGCTTAGATTTCTGGAAACTATTTTTAAATACCAACCTCTTCTTCCATCTTGTTTCTCCAGTGATTGGAATCATTTCTCTAATCTTCTTTGAAGCAAAAGAAGAAATGAGTTGGAAAGTTTCTTTCTTATCGTTAGTTCCGATGGGTTTATATGCTATCTTCTATATTACTAATGTCTACACCCATCTAAATAACGGACAAGTTGATCCAAAATATGACTTCTATTATTTCGCATCAAAAGGAATCTTCATGACACTCGTGATGATGATTGTCATGCTTGCAATAACTTATGGATCAGCAATTGGTCTATTTTACCTACGAGAAATTAGAAGAAAGAAACTTTCTCAAAACAAGTAAAATCTCCTGCAATTTATGAAAAAGAACCAGCAATTCCTGGTTCTTTTCGTTTAATCAAATCTTATAAGAAGAACAATGAGAACGCGATTAAATACTGCGCTACATAATAAGTCACAGCATTTAAAATCAAATCGATTGGCCGATCTTTTCCAACCGCAAAATATGTTCCAGATAGAATGACATCTGAAATAACAAAGAAGACTCCTGCTCCTAAAAGAACAAATAACGTGGTGGAGCTAAATCCATTTAAAATGTTTAATGAAACAACTAAAGCAGCAAAGCTGAACAAGAAACAACCATAAATAAAGACGACAAGTCGATATTCACCAAAGTTAAACTTCATTGGTTTTTCTAAAACAAGGTTACCAACGCTCATTAAGATTCCAATTAAAATTGGAAGAATAATGTAGAGAATACTTTCTCCATGATAAAACTCCATCATGAGTCCGCTCATATAGAAAATATGACCTACCATGAACGCGACAAATCCAGCATAAGTAAAATGTCTTTCATAATCACGTTTCACGTATTTAAGTTCAAGTAAGACATCTCCTACTAATCCGCAAATCAAACCAAATAAAACAAATAATGGGAGATTTGTAGATGATTTTGCTATTAATGAAACTGTTGCTACAGCAATAAAGAAAAGAGAAGCAACTGATTTAATTAGAGTCTCTTTTAAGCAATATCCTTTTAATTTCTCGATTAAGAAATATCCAAGGAAGAACATCCCTAATGTAATAAAGAGGATTACTAATATTAATGGAACCATGGTTTATCTCCTATTTTAAGAATTTGGCAAACATCTTCTTTTTCTTTGGTGTATATGGATGCTCTCTAAGTGAGAGATTAAAATGCGTTTTTCCGATTAAAACAGTTGATGGGTGAGTAAATTCTCTAAATCCCCATTCCCCATGATAAGCACCCATTCCAGAGTGTCCAGTTCCATTAAACGGAACACCTTTGACCATGAGGTGAAGACAAACTTCATTAATACAGCCTCCACCATATTGTTGAGTAGACATCACCTTCTTTGCCCACTTCTTATTCTTAGTAAAAATATAGAACGCTAAACCATGTTCTCTTCTTTGAATTACATCTAAAAGCTCATCGACTTTATCATCATCGTATTTAACGATTGGAAGTAGTGGTCCAAATATTTCATGTTGAACAATTGGTTCATGAATATCAACTGGATAAATGAGAGTGGTGGAATACTTACAAGTGTTAATATCGCCTTCTCCACCAAAGACAATTCGATCTTTATATTCGTTTGCTTCATCCCTAATCTTTTCATATGCTCTCTCAGCAATTAGTTTTGGATATTCTTCATTTAAGTATGGCTTTTCACCAATTTGTTTAATGATTGCTTTCTTTAATTCTTCCACGAATTCATCAGCAATCTCACTTGCGACAGCAACCTGATTGATGTTGATACAGATTTGTCCAGAATTACAAATCTTAAAGAAAGCAATCTTTCGCGCCGCATCTTTGATATTCGCATCTTTTCTAATTACGCACCAGTTTCCTGTTTCTCCACCTAATTCAAGAGTGACAGGAACTAGATTCTTTGACGCCATCTCCATCACGTGTTTACCAACACTAGGCGAACCAGTGTAGAAGATTTTATCGACTCTTTCTTCTAGACAGAAATCGGCGACATCATGTCCTCCATCGATGACGACAATATAATTGTCAGGGAATGTTTCAGAAATGATTTCTTTTAGAGCTTCTGTACACGCTTTCGATTTAGAACTTGTTTTAATTAATGCGGTGTTTCCTCCCGCAATTGCTGCTGCTAATACACCTATTGAAAGAAGAATTGGAAAGTTAAATGGAGAGATAATTAAAGATACACCATAAGGCATCTTATAGACTTTTGAGGTTAATGATGGAAAACAGGCTAATCCAGAGAAATGTCGTTCTGGTTTCGCCCATCTATTTAATCCATGGATACATTCATTGATCTCCATGATGACATCACCAATATCACAGAAGAAAGCTTCGAC
Organism: Bacilli bacterium; assembly: GCA_017447725.1. Classification (GTDB taxonomy): domain Bacteria; phylum Bacillota_I; class Bacilli_A; order RFN20; family CAG-826; genus Fiminaster. Next base: position 19,133 of record JAFSMX010000003.1, on the reverse strand, counting down.
ATCACTTCGACCCAAATCTTCGTATAAAGCTTTCTCGAGTTTTTCTCTGTTTTTAATGATGGCTTCTTTTAATTTAACGAGTTGTTCTTTTCTCCATTTAATATCAAGTGTTTGATTGGATAAGAAAAACTCGCGTTGTCTTTCCACGATGGAGTGGATCTCTTCTTTGGTGTATGACATATTTATGTCTCCTTAAGTTTATTATACCAAGGAAGAGACCCAAATTAATAAATTATTCAATTTCTTTCAAACGTTTTTGAAGATAGCTTGGTAGTTCTTCTAATAGTTTGTATTTTGAAATTCCAATTGGATTATTTATTCCTTTTAATGTTGTTTGGATTTCGTAGTTATTGGCGTTTTTACAAAGCAATATACCAACTGTATCATTATCTCCACCCGTTTTTTCTAAATCGTTCACCGCATTAATATAAAAATTCAACTGGCCAAAATCAGAAGGTTCAATGCAATCAAGCTTTACTTCGATAACAACATAGGCATGGATTTTGGTGTGATACATCAACAGGTCAATATAGTAATTCTTTCCATTTGGCGGTGAAAGTCGGTATTCCCTTCCTACAAGCGCGAAACCTTGTCCTAACTCCTGAAGAAACAAAATAATGTTATCAACAAGTCTGTCCTTTAAATCTTTTTCCGAATGGACATCTTTTTCACTAACAAAGTGTAGAGCAAGTGTGTCTTTAATTATTTCCTTGTTAAAATCCGCTTGGCTAGTGGCTGGATCAATAATACCTCGGGAATAAGCATCAATTTCAAATTGTTTTAATAAGACTGATCGTGACCATCTATTTTTGTATGTTTGATTGATATACCACAACATTTCTTCTTTTGAAGAACATTTTGTAAAAATCTTTATTAATGTTCCCCAAGCAATTTTTGTAACAGGTTGTTCCAAAATTTCGTTTTGTGTAAAAATTAAAGCAAACTGGGACATTTTCATAAGACTGTCAAATGAATATCCTTTACCATATTCTTCGAGTCCGTTTGCTAATTTTCGAACATAGTTTGATCCCCATGTTTTTCGTTGGTTGATTATTGAACCAATTTTGTAATATGTCAAAATGACTGCGCTGTTCACGACAACTAACGTCTGATTTTTAGCATCACGAATTGTTTCCTTGATTTTTTGTAAGTCATCAAGGTAGACTTTTTCAATTTCATTCATCTGTATTTCCTCCTTGTGTTGAAATTAAACGTTTTCGTTAGAGGAAACTAAAAGCCGTCACTACATAACGAAAACACCGTTTAGTTCACCTACTATCTCTAGTACTGAACTAGTGGTGTTACGTCAGCCAAAGTGACGGCCTCAATTCAAGATAAACTTGTGTGGAGCGGTGGTGTCTAATGAATGGAGAGTGTTTTTAACTCTTTTCTTAAACAACTCTGGGCAATACTTTCCACATTAATACGTCCTAACACATAACGTATTAGTCCAAAATGTTCTTAGAATACATATCTTGGACACTTATATTCTAACAAAGTTGAATATAATAATAAAGAATAATAAAATACATATTAAAGATATAATATTAAAAGGAAACCAATAGTTGCGGAAATTCTAACTACAGTTGGTAGAGCAACCAAAAAGAAATTTGTTAAATTAGTCTCGTAATCAAGGAGGTCGAAATAAAATGACTATTGAAATCGCTGATCGACTAATTAAATTAAGAAAGAAATACGGGTATTCGCAGGAAGAACTCGCGGATAAGCTTGGATTAAGTAGACAAGCCGTCTCTAAATGGGAAAGAGCCGAAGCAAGCCCAGATACAGATAACCTGATTTGTCTAGCTAAACTATATGGAGTCTCTTTAGATGAACTTCTCAACACTGATGACTCTGTAGAAAAGATTGTTGAAGAACAAGTTAAACCTCAACAAGAAGAAAAGAGAGAAGGAATCCACATCGTGGATGATGAAGGTAATGAAGTCCACATCGAAGATCATCACATCTATCTAAAAGATAAAGATGGGAACACAGTTGAAAAAAAGAAAGTCTTATCCAAACTTGAAAAGGTCAACATCATTATTTCCTCTGTCTTAGGTGGAGTGGCCTTAATCACTTATATCTTATTAGGCTGTTTACTTCAGATGTGGTGGAACGCCTGGGTGGTCTTCTTTGTTCCTGAAATCATCGCTTCAATTGTAAGATGCTTTGAGCATAAGAATGCTGCTAAATTCAATATGCCTTTCTTATCATGCTTTGTCTTCTTCTTTGTTTGTATGATCATTCCAGGAGGACTTTGGCACCCAATGTGGGTTGTCTTCCTTGCCATTCCAGTCTATTACAGCATCGTTAACTTCGATTGAACTTGATACAAGTAGTGTTCAATCAGTGTTTGCTGTTAGAGAAACATTTACATATGATGGCCTTGTTGTTACTGCTCAATATAGTGACAACACTTCTGAGACAGTTGAGCCAACTAGTGTTACAGAACCAGATATGACTACAGTCGGTACCAAGACTATTGCAGTTCGTTATCAAACCCAAACAGCAACTTATTCTGTTGAAGTTGTTGCTCGACTTTTATATTCGATTACATTAGATACAACAAATGCTAAGACTGAATTTGACCTTAATGAGACATTCTCTTATTCAGGATTAATTGTTACTGCACTTTATAGTGATGCATCTTCTGAAGTTATTGCAACTGGTTATACAGTTTCTTCTCCAACAATGAGTACAAGAGGAACAAAAGCTGTTACAGTAACATATAGTGGAAAAACTGCAACATACAACATTGTTGTTGGTGGTGGACACGTTAACTATCTTCAACAAATCTATTCAATGTCTTCTGGAGATTCAATTGATGTTTATGGCTATTATGTCGGTTTCTTAGATGGAACCGGACCTGTCATCATGGATGGTGAATACGGTGTTGTATGCTTTAACAAAAATGCTGATGTTTCTAGTTATACAATTAATGAAACAATCCTTCACGTTACCGGATCATTAACTATTTATAAAGGATTATATGAGGTTGGTAGTCCGAGCATTACTGTTCCAAGTGATACATTTGAAGAGCCAGATAAACCAATTGTCTACACTACGATTGGAGGCGAAACGCAAGAAAAAGAGTCTCGATTAACAACATTAACCGGAGTTCCTGCGATTCCAAGCGGAACAACGTATGGTGATTTTACCAATAATCCTGGTACAAAAGATATTCTGATGAATTTTGCTGTTGGGAATAGCACCATCCAAGTGTTTTATAAATCAAATGCTCAGACAGCTGATACTGATGTTTATTACAAGATGAAAACAGCTGTCCAAAATTCCGAAACAGTAACCATCAAAGGTTTCACAGGATGGTTCAATGTTTTCCAAATTCAAATGAATGGTTTAGTCGAAGCCTCTGAAGACTTTAAGGCTGCTGATTTTGCTCAACTCTTATTAGATAAGACTGATGAGGTTTGTGAAGATTGGACCGAAGGAATCAATAACCATGACCGTCTTGCACTAGTTTGGTCAAATTTAATTAACCCAACCGAACCAAACGGACATTCTTATCCATTCTTGGCCGCAAGCGAAAAACTTATTCTTGCCCAAACTGGTTCTGACGAAAGCGGAACTGTTATTGAACAAGCCATTGCTCGTTATGAATACATATGCGGTCGTTATGGATTAACACAATTTATTGAAGGCCGTGATCCGATTTCTGTCTTTGGACAACGAATCAATACACCAATTGTCATTAACGAATCATCTTTACCTGTAACAATTATAGTGATTATTGGAGTTGTTGGATTAACTGCTCTTGGTGGTTATATTTTCATCCGTAAACGTAAAGAAATCTGATTAAATTCCTGTTTAAAAAAAGATGCGTGATTTTCCGCATCTTTTTGCTATTTAACCGAGATTTGCTGGTTATTTTTGATCAATGAGTGAACTTAAATATTTTGCTAATTCATCCACGCCTTCATCTTTAAGAGCAGATACTTTGAAGACCTTTGCTTTTGGGTTACGGCGGTGGATGTATTCTTCACATTTATCAAAATCAAAATCAAATACAGGAAGTGTATCAATCTTAGTGATAACTGCAACATTTGAGACTTGGAACATTAATGGATATTTTAGAGGTTTATCATGTCCTTCTGGAACACTAAGAAGCATCATGTTGAGATTACTTCCAGTATCAAACTCTGCTGGACAAACTAAATTGCCAATATTTTCTAGGATTAAGAGATCTAAATCATCAATCTCAAAAGACTTTGTCGCATCTTCAACCATCTGGGCGGTTAAGTGACACGCTCCAGAAGTATGAACTTGAATAGCTTTCACTCCAGTCCTTTTAGAAATTCTTTCCGCATCAACATCTCCATCAATATCAGCTTCCATGACTCCGATTTTGTATTTGTCTTTGAGTCGATTAATTAAATTACAAAGTAAAGTTGTCTTTCCACTTCCTGGAGAAGCCATCACATTAAGGAAAAAGATGTGCTTCTTATGAAGCATCTCTCTTACTTCTTTCGCTTTTTGGTTGTTCTCAACTAGAACATCTTCTTTAACTTGAACAATTTTAAAATCCATAACGCAGGTATTGTATCACAAAATCATATTTTTAAGTGAATAACTAAAAGAGTTATGATAAAATCATACATACAATGAAAGAAATCAAAACCATTGTCGTCAATCGTTCCGCTTATGCAGATAATGATGAAGAAGCCAATCTTCTTCGTGAATATCTCAAAGATCATGGAACGTTTTTAGTTAATTTGATGTCTTCTCCAGGTGCTGGAAAGACCACGACATTAACTGCTTTAATTAATCTTTTAAAGAAGGATTATCGTATTGGCGTAATGGAGGCCGACATCGATAGCGATGTAGACGCTCTTAGCATTTCTAAGAATACCGGAGTAAAATCGATCCAGATTCATACCTCCGGAATGTGTCATCTTGATGCTGGAATGACCAAATCTGGTTTAGATTCCATCGATATCTCTGATTTAGATTTAGTCTTTTTAGAGAACGTTGGTAACCTTGTTTGCCCAGCTGAATTCGATACCGGAGCCTCAATGGATATGATGATTCTTTCTATTCCTGAAGGTGATGATAAACCTTTAAAATACCCACTAGTCTTTGAAAAATGTGACCTTGTTTTAATCAATAAAATCGACGCTATCGATTATTTTGACTTTGACATGGAAAAGTGTAAGAAAACAATCTTGATGCGTAATCCAAACGCCACAATCATTGAAATCTCTGCAAAGACTGGAAAAAATATCAATCAAGTAGTAAACTACTTTCATAAGAAATTAAATTCTTGGAGGGCTGACTAATATGCCAGAGAAAAACACTAAGGTAATCTCCAAATATGATGGAGAAACCGGCTACTCTTACGAAAAGAAGCTTTGTAAATTAGCCGCGAAAATTACTGACGTTGTTCCACACAAACTTTTTGGTGTGAAAACAACTGACCCAGAATACTGGGGCTTAAGAGAAATGCTCACTGAGCCAATGATCGACATTTTGTTGAAGATGAAACAAAGAAAACACTATGTCTTTGAAGATCTTCTCAAAATGAATCCGGAGTATAATCCAGTCGAACTTCAAAAGCTCATCGATGAGATGTCTGTTATCGGTATCATCGAATATGACTATGGTGATAACTATGCTTGGGATCATCCTCTTGAGGATAAGCCAAAAGTGAAACGATACATGCTTTCTTACTTTGTTCCAGGTAGTGCTGAATTAATGAACAGTAGCGTTGATCGTATCGCAAAGAACCCAGCTGTCGCCAACATGTTCGAAAGAATGACTTTCATTCCTCTTGCTGGTATTACCGAAATGCTTCCTCCAGGTGGCGGCGGTGTTGGTATGCACGTCATCCCAGTTGAAAAAGCCATCGAAAACGAACAAGAAAGTCTTGATATCGAACATATTTCCCACTGGATGAAGAAATATGAAGGTCATATCTCTGCTGGTATTTGTTCCTGTCGTGCTTCTCGAGCTATGCTCGGTGATGGCTGTATCGATGATGTCAACGACTGGTGTCTCCAATTCGGTGACATGGCTGATTACACTGTTGAAACAGGTCGTGCCCACTACATTACTAAAGAAAGAGCCTTAGAAATCTTTGAACTTGCTGAAAAGAATGGCTTCGTTCACCAAATCACAAATATTGATGGCGAAAACAAGATCTTCGATATTTGTAACTGTGACGTCAAGATTTGTAACGCTTTAAGAACTGCCCTCTTATTTAATACTCCATACTTAGAAAGAAGCGCATATACCGCTAACGTCACTAAAGATAAATGTGTCGCTTGTGGTCAATGTGTCCAAAACTGTCCAGCCGGTGCTGTTAAACTTGGTCAAAAACTTTGTAAAGCCGATGGCAGTGAACAAAAATATCCTCACGCTGTTTTACCAGATAAAATCAAATGGGGTAAATACGCGTGGGATGAAAACTATCGAACAACAATTCGTGCAACCGATACCTGGGACAGTGGTACTGCTCCATGTAAAGTTGCTTGTCCAGCTCACGTTCCAGTTCAAGGTTATCTCAAGATGGCTCATGAAGGAAGATATCGTGAAGCTTTAGCTTTAATTAAAACTCAAAACCCATTCCCAGCGGTCTGTGGTCGTGTTTGTAACAAGAAATGTGAAGAAGCATGTACCAGAGGTAAAATTGATGCTCCAGTAAGCATTGACGCTGTCAAGAAATTCCTTGCTGAGGAAGAAAGAAAATCCAAAGAACGTTATGTTCCAGAAAAGGTTTATCCATCCTTAGTTGGTGAATTTAAAGAAAAGATTGCTATTATCGGTGCTGGTCCAGCTGGTTTAAGTGCCGCCTACTATTTAGCTGAAGGCGGATTTAAACCAACCGTGTTTGAAAAACACGAAAAACCAGGTGGTATGATGACCTATGGTATTCCAACCTGGAAACTGGAAAAAGATGTTATCGAATCCGAAATTGATATTATTCGTCAGTTAGGTGCCGAAATTAAATGCGGTGTTGAAGTCGGTAAAGACGTCACCATTGAAGAACTTAAGAAACAAGGCTATAAAGCCTTCTATGTTGCGATCGGCTGCCAAGGTGGCCGTAAGCCAGGCATTCCAAACGAAGATGCCAAAGGAACAGACATTGCTGTCTCTTACTTAGCTGACGCCCTAGATAAACAAGTCCCATTCAAAGGTGATGTTGTTGTCGTTGGTGGTGGTAACGTTGCCATTGACTGTGTACGTACCGCTCACCGTTTAGGTGCTAAAAACGTTGGTATGTATTGTCTTGAATCAAGAGAAACCATGCCAGCCAGTAAAGAAGAAATTGAAGAAGCCCTTGCTGAAAATGTTTCCATCAATAACGGTTGGGGACCAAAAGAAGTCAAAGTTAACTCCAAAGGAGAAGTCGAAGCCATTGTCTTTAAGAAATGTCTTTCCTGCTTTGATAAGGAAGGTAAATTCAATCCATCATATGATGAAAATGAAACAATCGAAGTCAAGGCTGATAAGATTGTCTTCGCTATTGGTCAATCCATCGTTTGGGGCGACCTCTTAAAAGGAACCAAAGTCACATTCTGGAAGAATGGTTATCCAATTGCGGATAAAGTTACCTTCCAAACTGCTGATCCAGACATCTTCGTTGGTGGAGACGTCTTCACTGGTCCAAAATTCGTCATTAACGCCATTGCTGGTGGTCACCAAGCTGCAGAGGCTCTTGCTCGTCACGTCCGTCCAAATGCAACAATGGATGTCGGCTTCAACCGTCGTAACTTCAAACAACTTAATAAAGAAGATATTAAACTTCCAGGTTATGATGAAGCCGGACGTCAAGAAGCAGGCATGGATGAAAAGATCGACCACAAGAACTCCTTTGTTGATGCTCATAAGACACTTACTGAAGAACAAGTCCATACAGAAACCGGACGTTGCTTAAGCTGTGGTGCAGCTTATGTTGATCCAAACAAGTGTATTGGCTGTGGTATTTGTACAACAAAATGTCATTTCGATGCCATCCATCTTGTTAGAGATCATCCAAAGTGCTCCGATATGAAACGTGCCGAAAAGAAGGTTGGTACTTTATTAAAGTACGCTGCCAAACGTCAAGTGAAGATTCTCTTCCACTCTGGCTCTAAAGAAGCACGTATGATGAGAAAGAAACGTCGTGAATGGAACAAGTATTATAAGGAAGCTAAGAAGACAGCTCCAAATACTGGTAATTCCGTTCAAATCCAAGACTAATCATGCACGAACTTGGAATCGTGATGCATGTCATCAAACAGATTGAAGAGCTCGCCAAAGAAAAACAAGTTCACGAAGTTAAAGAACTAACTCTAGAAATTGGTGAAGTCTCTGGCGTCGTCAAAGAGTACTTTGTCGATGCCTTCAACTGGGCGATTAAACGCACAGAGCACATGCAGAACTGTAAACTCAATTACATCACCATCCAAGCGATCACCTATTGTGAGGATTGTAAACAAACCTACGAAACGGTGAAATATGGTAAGGAGTGTCCGCATTGTCACTCCAAGAAAACCTATCTTGTGACTGGTCGAGATGTCTACATTAAAGACGTTAAAGTTGATTAAATAACGAAAGAGTCGATATCAAAAATGTCGACTCTTTTTTGTACATTTAGCAACGAATTATCGAAAGAGTAAGTTGTTGCAAAAAATGCAACTACTGATTTGGATAAAAATTTTAAAATAAAAAGGATTTGCTGGTGATTTTACTGCAAATCCTTAATATTTTTATTCAGTTTGAACTTCTTTATTGGAGAGTTTTATGAACACTTCATTTGTTCCAATTGTGAACGCAGTAGTAAGTAGCATTCCCATCGAAACATCGCTTAAGAAGTGTGCCCCAACTCGAATACGAGCAAAGCAGACAAGAAGTGTCCAGGCAAATCCAACATAAAGTAATGGAAGTTGAATCTTTTCTTGTCCTTTCACAAAGTAAGGAACAAGAAGAGCAAACATCATTGTTAGAGCACTTCCTCCAGCGTGTCCGCTTGGGAAAGATTTGAATTCCTCACTGGTTAATCCGGTAACAGTCATCAAATCTTTGTAGTTTTTACATGGTTGATACCAGTTATGGAAGTTAATTTCATCAAATAAGGTTAAGCTTCTGTATCTTGGGCGGTGGAAGATGCTCTTTAAAAGAGTTACTCCAGGAACAAGAGCTAAGAAGATAAAGATTGCAGAGAACGCTAAGGCAATCCAAATATGTTGTCTTTCACTTTTACTAATCAGGTAATAACCAAGATAGGTCACACCTGAAGCAAATGGAACAACGATTAAATAACCTAACCATTTAATCGATGGAAGGTTAAATCCATTTACTCCAAAGAATTCTCTTCCAGCAAAGAAGACTGATGCTGCAAAAGCAAGAACACATAAGACATAGAAAAGGATTGTATAACCAATCTTATATTGCTTTTTTAAAGCAAGTGATAGGAAGCCTCCTCCAATAAAAGAGATTGCTAGATAACCAGGTAATGTTCCTACCGATGAAACAAGAATTCCAAAGGTATCATCCCGGTTAAATATTGCTCCAGAAACTTGTTGATCAAAGAGTGTTCCAAGAACAAATCCAAGAACAGTTAGACCAAGAATAATGTAGAGATGAAGACGTAATTTTTTCATAAACTAACCTCGTAGATATTTTAATCAATTAAAGAATAATAAATAAATATAAAAAAGTTAAAAATTGAAATAAATACGATTGAATCAAAACAATTGGTTAGATAAGGCTAACCTCAATTTTGTTAATTATAAATTAACCTTTGAAAATCGGTCGGGGGGGTTATAATTGAAAGTTCTCTACGCGTAGGTATTACGCGCTAGAGAAAATGAAACTCTATAGGTACGGAAGAATCTCTTATGACACATTTACTTAAAAACGCCCGAGGCAAACTATACGCTGGTTTAGCCTTTTTTGGTGCTCTTATTTTAGCGATAACACTTGTTCTAACTAACTCCAATCTTTCAATGGCGTTGCTTCCAGGACGTGCATCTGGTGTTGATTATTCTATTACTTTAGATTCTTCCAACAAGGTTACCTCTGCCGGCGATCATGTCCAACATACAAAAAGAGGTAGCAACGTTACCTTCACATATGATAGCGTTGCTTCATCTACATCTGGCCACGTCACCTTAAATAGTGGCGGCTCAGTTGTCAATAAAGATCAAATTACATCTATTTCATCTATTACCGCAACATTTAGTGGTACTGGAACCTTAAAGTGCCGTATTGCCTACGTTAATGAAACCGAAAAATGGGGCGATTATTTTACATTAGTCTCTGGCTCTAGAGTCGATACTGATGCATATCCATATTATATGGAACTTAAAGCTGATGGCGGTTCTGTAACCATTACATCAGCAGTTTACGGATTCACTTGCACTACAAACCCAGATGCCGAATCTCAAGATACATCTGGTTCTTATGAGATTACATTTGCAACCAATTCATCTGATAGTAGCTCAAATATTGGAAGCTCCTCCTCGTCAATCATGGCTCAAGTTAGCTCAGGAAGCTCCTATATTTCAAGCTTCAGTGACGGCGATCGTATTTACGCTGGAAAATCCGGCTAAAATTCGGTGCAAGTGGTGGGCCTGGTTCCGTCACAATTAACTTTAATTCTTCTAATGTTGCATATTCGATTACAACAGTTGATATCGCGACTGCTCAATACAGTAGCGATAGCGGTAAATTTAATGTTTATGTAAATGGTGCTAGTTCATACATTGAAATTACACCATCTGAGGGTGGTTCGGTTTCTGTTGGCGCCGCATTAACATCATTAACAATTGAAACCACAACAAAACGTGCTTATCTTTGTGGATTAACACTTAACTATGGTGCTTCAGTTGAACCTGGACAACCAGACAACCCAACCGCATATGAAGTTGGATTCTCTGCAAGCGACTCAAATAAGAATTCGTATACAACAAATTCAATTTTCGCTAGCGATAATGCGCTTGTTGTTAACAGCATCAAATCCGATTCAACTCAAACAACATTAAGCTCAAGTGACTACTCCTATGTCATTACAAACGCTTATGATCAAGTTATTGATCCAACAGCAAAATTCCCTGCTGAAGGTGTTTATACCTTAACAGTTTCCTATGGAAGCTACATTCCACAAGAAATTACATTAAATGTTGGCGAATATGTTTATATTACCGACGTTTCTGCCGCAATGACTCAAGTTTCATTTACGACAGCAGACATTTTAAGTAATAACCTCGAAGGTAAGTTAACTGCCAACCTTGAATACTCAAACAATACTTCAAGTTCTGCTATTGCATATAGCGAATTTGCTTCTAATGGTCTTGGAATTAAGTTGTTAAATCCAAAAGGTATTGCCTATACAATTACAAATCCATTTGGAACTGCTGGTACATGGACACTAAAGGTTTATAACCTTATTGATGAAAACATGTATTACAACATTTCCTTAACTGTTAGTGCAATTCCAGTTACAAATATTGCGATGTCTGAAGCCTCCATTTCAATGCAGGTTGAAGGAACACATCAACTTAACGCAACTAGATGATGCATGACTTTTCTGACATGTTCTTCATCATGAAGACTTCTTTTTAAGATGTAGTGGATATCAGCCATTGATTTGACTGTTACTAAGCCATCAAATCGTAACTGTCCAGAAAGTTTTAATACTTCTCTAGAAGTTTTATTGAAAGGTTCACGGTTAAGTAAGTGATCAAGAATAATGCAAGTATCAAAGAGGATAACCATATTTCTTATTAAAGTAGTCAGCTTTAGCGTCTTCTAAAGAAGAACTATCTCCTTTAACACATCCAGCGATTTCATCTAAAACACGATCAACATCAATTGAAGCCGGAACAAGTCTAGTTTTAACTCGTCCATTCTTCATAATTAAAATCTCTGTTGTTTCACCTAGTTCTAAATACTTTCCTAAATTCGATTTAAATTCTGTTGCTGTAATACACATAATTTTGTTTTTCATACCTCCATAGTAGATTAAAAATGTGCGAATTTCAAAATAAATCGTACGATTATACGTAATTAAGGTGGGTGTGTAAAAAATGTATTCACACTAACTTAATTCGTTTTTTAGGGAAAAATTTGCACAAAAAAAGAGAGAATCTTGTTTTCTCTCTTTCTTAATTAACTAGTTAATTATTTTTAATCAATTCTACCGATGACTTTTTCAATATCTTTTTTAATGATATTCCAAGTTTCATCAGAGAAGTCGTGTTCTAGCTTACAAGCATCTTCGTAAGCGACTTTTTCACTAACACCTTTTTTAATGAGAAGTTGAGCAATCTTCATGTGTCTTTCATATACCTTACGGGCAATCGCCATTCCTTCTTGGGTTAAAGTGATATGACCTTTTCCATCAATTGAGACTAACTTTTCATCAGAAAGCTTGTTCATCGCGATAGAAACAGAAGGTTTAGAAAAACTCATTGCCCGAGCAATATCAATTGACCGAACAAAATCTTTTTCAAAAGAAAGTTGGAGGATTGTTTCTAAATAGTCCTCACGAGATTCATCTCTTCTCATGTGATGTTTAGATATTAGCATATCGAATAAAAAAGAAAAGAGGGAAAGCGCTTGTCTATTCCTTGAAATATAAATATTTCATAATATAATAGGTTGGTATGAAAAAGGCCATTGCTCTCTCTTTATTAGCCTCAACACTTCTTATTGGAGGATGTAAACCATCTTCAAAGAAGAAAGTAGCAAGTTCTTCGACTGAGAGTGTTGCTTCTAAAGAAAATCCATCGTCTGTGCCAACTTCAATTATTAGTAGCGGTATAGCACCAACATCAGCTGCTACTTCTACTTCTTCTATGCCTACATCAAGTAGCACTTCATCAGTTACTCCAACTAGTGAAATTATTGAAGGTGTCTTTATTCGTGATGCTTCAATTGAAGCAAAGGTTGGTGTGAAAACTGAAGCACCTCTTGTTGATGTCTATTACACCGAAGGTCATTCTAGTGAAGAATTTGATAACCCATTAACCTGGGATACCTCTGATCATTCGATTGCTACTAGCGACCAATACGGCCGTGTTACTGCAACAAGTAAAGGAATCGTTACTTTAACTTGTACAAGTGTGGTGGATAATAAATCAGCTTTCGTAAAAGTTTATTGCTACAATTCTGAATCTGATTTTGAAAAATCATGGAAAAGAATGGAGTCAAGCGACACACTTACCCCAGGAGACCAATTAATTATTGCCTGCCCACAAGAAAACAAAGCCGCGACCGATGATTGTAGTGGAATGAAGCTTCATTCTTGTGATGTCACGTTTAACACTGATAAATCAGTGATGACAAATCCAGGCGATGCCGCCCAGTTTGTTTTAGGAACAGATTATAAAGGTCGAGATGGTTATAACCTCGAAGTTCCTGAAAGAGAAGGTGGAACCTATCTAGCTTGTACAAACGAAAAGAAAGTATCCTTCTTCGACACTCCAAAAGCGACATCAAATCTATGGGAAATTGAATATAACAATGATCAATCTTGTTGGGATATGCGTTCTGCCACAACAATTGATGGTTGGATGATGTATAACAAAAATCTAGCGCAATTTGCGCCATATCAATCTAGCGAAACAGAGTTCATGAAAGTGATCACTCTATATCGATTAACTAGAACATTTAAATAATTATTTAATCTGAAAAATCAGTATCCTGGATAATGTAGAATGTATAAGCAGGATACTTTTCTTTTAGTTTAGTAACTAATTCAGCAATTTTCTTTTGTGGGTTGTCACATTTAAAATCAAAAATTAAATCAAACGTGATTAACTTTTTCGCATCATCAAAGTAGAAACCATGGATTTGGTTAATATCTTCTTCGTTTTCGATTAAGTTATAAATATAATCCTTAATTTCTTTTATTTCTGGGTTAGCTTCATTTGAAGCATAGATACCAATAGTTAGAATCGCGCCTGTTTCCGCATAGACACGTGCTTGAATATTTTTACTTAAGTGGTGGATGTCTTTTGCGGTTAAATGATCATCAACCTCAATATGGATCGAAGCAATAATTCGTCCAGCTCCATAATTATTTATAATTAAGTCGTATGCTCCTCTAACTTCGTCATAGGAGTTAACAATATGCTTGATACTATCAATTTCTTCTTGCGATGCTCTTTCTCCGATAATAAGTGATACTCCATCACGAAGAATTTCATAAGCAGTTTTAAGAATAAATAAGCCAATTAAGATACCAATGTATCCTTCAATATTGACTCCCCAAATCATCGAGGTTCCAATACCAATTAATGTTGCTACTGAAAGTAGAGCATCAAAGAAAGCATCTTTTCCAGAAGCTTTTAATGGTTCAGAGTTCACTTGTTTTCCAACTTTAATAAAGTAAATGGAAACACCAATTTTAACGAGGATGGCTAATCCAATAATCACTAATGACCAAATACTATGGTCAACAACCGGATTATCAATGAGAGTTTTAATGGATTCGTAGATGGCCATCACACCAGCAGCTAAAACAATGATTCCAATAATGAGACTAGTTAAGTACTCAACTCGACCATGTCCATATGGATGTTTTTTGTCTGGTTTTTTATTGGATAACTTTGTTCCAATAATGGTGATCGCACTACTTAAAGAATCAGAAAGGTTATTAATAGCGTCAGTAATAATCGCCACACTATGAGCAATAAAACCAATGATTGCTTTACCGATAACGAGAAAAACATTGGCGATAATTCCAATGATACTCGTTTGAATAATTTTCTTTTCTCTGTTCACTTAAAATTACCAGCAATTCTCGGTTATTTCTTGAGTTCTGCAGCGATTTTTTCTTCAAAAGATCCTGGTGTAGCGGTTGGTTCAAAACGTTCCACAACTTCACCTTCACGGTTAATTAAGAACTTGGTGAAATTCCATTTAATCTTTTTAAGTTTACCCTTTTCATTTTGCTCACAAAGATAAACATATAATGGATCAGCGTCTTTTCCGTTGACATCAATCTTTTTAAAACGTGGGAACTTTGTATCGAAATGTAAACTACAGAAAGCATTGATTTCTTCATCGCTTCCTGGAGCCTGTCTAAAGAACTGGTTGCATGGGAAATCTAAGATCTCGAAACCTTGGTCTCTGTACTTCTCATAAAGTTCTTCAAGTTCTTTATATTGTTTGGTGAATCCGCACTTAGTTGCAGTGTTAACAATTAAAAGAACTTTTCCTTTAAAAGCGGATAAAGAAAAATCTTCTCCGCGTTGGTCTTTGACTGAAAATTCATAAACTGACATATTTTTGTACCTCTAGCAAAGATTTTATACTGAAAATTAAATATATAATATGAAATTATTAAAAAATATTACACACGAGACATTTATTTTTGTATATTTTATATAGTTAGTGAGGACTAACACTATGGAAAAGAAACACTTTGTCTCATTACTTGCTCTATCGTTATGCGGTGGACTTATTTTAAGTGGATGTACAACAACATCAAATAAAAAGAAAAGATCCGGACAACAGGAATCATCAGTTCCTGTTTCTAGCGCAACAACAATCCCAACATCCTCTACAACCCCAACTACATCATCCTCTACAACTCCAACCTCTCAGAGTTCAACTTCTACTATTCCAACAGTTGTTAGTGTAACTGGAGTGACAGTTTCTTTAGCGAACATGTACATTGCTGTAAACGCAACTCAAAGTGTTACTGCATCAATTGCTCCAAGTAACGCAACAAATAAAAACGTTACATGGACTTTAAATAATAGTAATGCCTCAATCACCCCTAATGGCCTATCTTGTAGTGTTACTGCGGATGCAGTAGGTGATTCGGTTTTAACAGTTACCACTAGTGATGGTTCATTTACAGCTTCATGTAATATTCATATTTCAAGTGATATTCCAGACCCAGAGAGCGTTTCTTTAAACTTTACATCTATGGGAATGGAAGTTGGCGAACAACGTACTTTAAAAGCCACACTAGTTCCATCTAATGCTAGTACCGAAGGAATTGTTTGGAATTCGTCTGATAAATCAGTTGCAACAGTTACGAATGGTACTGTTAATGCTATTTCTGCTGGTACAACAACTATTTCTGTTACGACTTACAATGGTAAATCAGCAACATGTGAAGTTACTGTCACAGCAAGTGAAGACTCTGACCAATACGTTCCTGATAAAAATAATGACAAAATCTACTTTATTACGATGAATGAGATTGCGGCAAAAGATGAAGAAGCAGGAGAAACAGTTCTAAGTGAATATGAATTTACTCCTGATAGTTCAATTACCTGGGAGCAGATTTATGTTAATGCCCCAGAAAAGGTTATTGTTTTAAACCTTGCTGGTGTAACTATCGCAAATAACTATAATTCCCCAATCTATGTTTCATCTTGTGACAAGATTGAAATCTCTGCTAATAAATCAACAACCAGTACGATTACTGATTCGCGTGCAGCATTAACACAAGAAGAAGATGACCAAGGAAAAGGGGCAATCTTTGTTTATGATGGAGATCTGAAATTTAAAGGCAAAGGAACCTTAAATATTACTTCCTCTTATTACAATGGAATCCATGGTAAAGACGATGTTGAAATTAAGAATCTGACTATGTCAGTTACTGCTCCACATCATGGTATTCGTGGAAACGATTCTTTAACCATTGAAAGCGGAACAATTGATATTCATTGTGGTAAAGATGGTTTATGCACCAAGAATAGCGATATTTCTAACAAAGGAAATCAACGTGGTGACATCACTCTTAGTGGTGGTTCAATCACGATTAATGCTTATGGTGATGCGATTGCTGCAGCACATGATGTCATCATTAATGAAGAAGTCGGAAGTGTGACCTTAAATGTCTATACCGGAAGTAAATCGGATTACAGTGGTCCAACAATCACAGTTGATGAAAATAACTTCTATTTAAAGATGAGCTCCACAATCTATGCATCTGGAGCTTATACATATGCCGCTTATATTAACGATACATGGTATAAAGCCAGCTATGCTGGATTAATCGAAGAAAAGAGTGAAAGTGGCGGAGGCGGATGGTTCTTACGCCCAGGCCCAGGTGGAGGCGGAGGTGGTCCACAAACCACAATTACCGTCTACTATAAGTACGTTATCGAAAAACCAGAAGGAGCTTCTAGTTTTACTTTATATCGTTTTGCTGGCTCAGATGTAACTGAGTTCTCAACAACGGATTATAACGCAAAATCAACATCTAAAACATTCTCTTCAACCTATGACATGATTGCCATCTCATCCATTTCAAGCAAGACTATTACGCTTGGTAGTTGGTCAAGTGAAGACGATAATGGAACATCTCAAAAAGGTATTAAATGTGAAAATGAGATTAAAATTTCAGGTGGAACTATTACATTAAGAACTGTTGATGATGGAATCCACGCTAACTATGATGGAGCCTTAGAAAATGGCTTACTTCCAGTTGGGAATGTCACAGTTAGCGGAGGAACACTTGATATCGAAAGCGGAGATGATGGAATCCACGCTGATTATGGTTTATACATTTCTGGTGGATCAATCAATGTTTCCAAATCATATGAAGGAATTGAAGGTACAGTGATTAATGTCAGTGGAGGAACAACTAAAGTTGTTGCCTCTAACGATGGCGTTAATGCACGTACCGGTCAACACGATTCTAGCATTACTGTTAGTGGTGGTGTTCTCGATGTAACCGTTCCTTCAAGTGGAGATAGCGATGGCATCGATAGTAATGGTACATATACTCAAACTGGCGGTATTGTTATTGCTCGTGGTCCAAACAGCACAAACATGGCTGCCTTAGATACGGATGGAACATGCCGTATTGATGGCGGAACAATTATTGTTCTTGGAGCACTTGGTGAAAAAGGAATGACTCGAGGTAGTGGAGTAAATCAAATCTCCGGATTATCTTTGCATAGTAGTGGTTCTCATACCGTAACCATTGCTGGAGAATCGCTTACCTTTACGAATGCTTATTCCTACGCCAAAACAATTTGTTATAGTTCAGTTAGTGTAACTGCATAATTAATTAATTTAATAGAAAGCGAGCATTGCTCGTTTTCTTTTTGTTCATAATAGGTATAATATTTACGAAATGAAAAAGAACTCGGAAATTAAAATAATCTTCACTGATGTTGATTGGACAATTTTAAATCATGGTCATGGAAAACATATCTATGATCAAAAGAGTTTGAAAGCTTTACGTAAAGCCCAGAAAAACGGAGTAAAAGTTTTTATTGCGACGGCTCGTCCATATGAGTCTTTAAAACTGACTGGATTCTTTGATGAATTCAAACCTGATGGAATGATTTTAGCGAATGGTTCAGTCATTTTTATCGGTAACAAAATTATTTTCCATGACTACATGAATAAGAAGCTTGTTCATCACATTTGTCAGGTCGCCAAAGAGAGAGGAATTGTCATTCAATTCGTTGATGAATACAATCGCTGGATCTCTGATGAATTAAACGAAGTGGCTAAACATTATTTCGATGTCTTTTTTGAAAAAATACCAGCAATTCGGGGTTATAATGACGAAAATATCTCAGGATTGCTACTATTTTGTGAGAAGGAACAAGACGAAGAATTGCTCCGAGCGATTAACTATAAAGACCTTGATGCCTACCGTCTTTTCCCATACGCCATTGATATTCGTGATCATGTCATTCGTAAGAGTGATGGAATCAAAAAAGTTCTCGATTATTATGGTCTAAATAAAGAAAATGCGATGGCTATTGGTGACGATGTACAGGATGTTCCAATGTTTGAGCTTTGTAAATATAGCGCGGCAATGGAAAATGGTGTCGAAAAAGCAAAACAATCAGCCTCATTTGTAACAACTCACATCGACTGTCACGGTGTCAAAAAAGCCCTTAAGAATTTCAAGGTAATCTAGTCTTAAAGTAAATATGTATGTTATGATTGTTGAAGTTTGGATGGGAAATTAAAAACTCTTGAAAATCTCAGCAATTTGAATAAAATCACCAGCAAAACACTAAGGAAATAGTAATGAGAACATTCATCTATAAATACAAATCTCATATCTTAACATTTGTCTTTTCCCTTGTTTTTGGTGCGGCTGTTTTCTGTTTATATTTCTTTTTGAAGAATCAAAGCTTAAAAGATGCTGTTGATGCATGTTCAATTGCTGGTATGGCTTTAATTGGTGGTGGTTTAATAGT
>JAFSMX010000026.1 GCA_017447725.1 Bacilli bacterium | reverse complement strand
TTACGCGTAGGAAATATTTTATTTAAAAGGTTTATTACTTTATACGCGTATGAAGAAGTTGGGTATGGTCCAAAGTAATAATAGTTTGGATCTTTTTCATCGCGACTTATCTTTAGATATGGATCGTTCTTCTTTTTAAGAGCGATATATGGATAGTGTTTACCATCCTTAAGTAGGATGTTATAACGCGGATAATATTGATGGATGAGATTCATCTCAAGGATGAAGGCTTCTTTATCGCTATGGGTGATGATGGTTTCAAAGTAGTCGACATGAGAAACCATCGCCGCTACTTTGCCAACCTGCGGCCTTAAAAAGTATTGAGAAACACGATTATAAAGGTTTTTGGCTTTGCCAACATAAATGACTTTACCTGATGCATCGTGCATTAAATAGCACCCAGGCTTTTTCGGAAGTAATGGAATCGCGACTTTTACTTTTTCAGTCATTTTAAAGTAACAACGGTTGCTCCCGTTCCTCCATCATATGTTGATCCATAGTGGAAATCTTCCACAAAGTCACATTTCTTTAAATAAGCGTGCACCGCTTCTCTTAGTTTCCCTGAACCCATTCCATGAATGATTCTTACTGTTTTGAAATGTCTTAAACGACATTCGTCAAGATATTTGGAGACTGCTTCAATACCTTCATCGATGTGGTAACCAATGATATTTAATTCGAGTTTTACATCGGTTTTGATTTGGAGTTCATGATTGATACTAGATTGAATCTTTTTATGAGACAAAGGTTCATCAACTTTCACTAGTTGGTCGAGTTTAGTTTTGACATCAAATCCGTCTTCGGTGATGACTTGAACTTTCTCTCCATTAATTTTTTCGACTCGACCAACTAGACCTAAACCTTTGACTTCGACATAGTCGTGTAGTGAGATTGGTCCATTATCAAGATAGATTTCTTCCTCTTCTTGAGATTCCGCTAAATCTTTGAGTTCTGTTTTCGCATGGATGATTTCGTGGAGTTTGAGTTGGTCTTTATCGAGGTTTTTCATGATTAAATCCACTTTTTGGGTGGTTCGATCAATGATTTTCTTTTGTTCGTGTTTAACGTCTTCTAAGAGTTTTTCTTTTTTATTACGTAAGACTTCTTCTTCGTGATGGATATGTTTTTCTTTTCCACTAAGAAGTCGTTCTTTTTCAAGAAGTGATTTTTCTTTTTGTTCATTTTCGTTTACTAGATGATTTAAACGATCTAAAACATCGTTAAAACTCACTTTTTTATCATTTGATAAGTAGCGTTTAGCTTGATTAACGACTTTACTGTCGAGATGATAGCGTTCCGCCATCTCTAGACCATAACTTCGTCCACTACTACCAATCTTTAGTCGGTAGGTTGGAAGAAGTTTATGTTCATCAAAAATCATCATCGCGTTAACGACGTTTTCTTTGGCGTAAGCAAATTCTTTCATCTTATCAAAGTGAGATGAGATGACAGAGAAGACATGTTTTTTTAGTAGGAAGTCAGAGACAGCTAAAGCAAGAGCTTCTCCTTCTCTAGGAGATGTACCTGTTCCAAGTTCATCTAGTAAAACTAGATCTTTACCTGTGACAAAGTGTGTAATTGTACTTAAGTTAGATACGTGAGCAGCAAATGTGGAAAGATTATCACTTAAGGATTGGTTATCGCCAATATCAGCATAAATCTTTGGGAAATAACCAAGATTAGCTTTTTCTTTAGTTGGGATAGCTAAACCCATCTGGTTCATCATCACCATTAAGCCTAAAGTTTTTAAAGCAACGGTTTTACCACCAGCGTTTGGACCAGAGATGATAATCATTGATTGTTCTTTATTTAGTTCAAAACTATTCTCTACAACAACATCTTCTTTAATTAGTGGGTGACGAGCACCATTTAAGGAAATGATTTGCTCGTCACTAAGATTAGCGACAAGACATTTGTGTTTAATGCCATAAATGGCTTTAGAGCTAATCTCATCAAGCAAGGCAATAACTTTGTTATTAGAATGAATCTCTTCTTCATGGAAAGCGACTTTTTCGGTTAAGACTTTTAGAAGTCGGTAGATTTCTTCTTTTTCTTCAACACGTAAAGCGTAGATTTGGTTAGATAGCAAAACAAGTTCCTGCGGTTCAACAAACGTTGTTGCACCGGTATCAGAGATATCATGGATCATGCCAGGAACTTTGTTTTTGTAACTAGTTTGAACTGGTAAGACAAAGTGGTCGTTACGAATTGTAATGGCTTTTTCACTTAAAAATTCAGCATATTTAGCAATCAAACCTCTAGAGAGGTCTTGAACTGATCCAGATAGTTTGAGGATTTGTTTGCGGATCCGGTTTAACTCTGGACTAGCTGTATCATAGATTGTTAAATTAGGAGAAATAACATGACGAATACTTTCTTCTAGTTTTGATAAATCAAAGAGTTGTTCTTTTAGTTCATAGATACTTGGATAGTTATGACGGTCTAAACGAGCAAAATATTGGTTTAGTTTTTGACTGGTCTCAATATCTAATGCGATATGGTCAAGTTCAGCGATAGAAAGTACACCGCCTTTTTTGGCGATTTCCAAATACTTACTTAAATCAAATGATGCTTGGATGGGAAGTGAATCACGCTCATTAAGTAAAGACATCATCTCGTCGACTTGATTTAACGCTAGAGAGATGTCGTCTTTATTAGAAAGCATTCTCAAAGATAAAATCTTTGAACGAGCGACTTCACTATGGGTTTCTAAAGCAATTTCTTCTAGGACAGCTTTGATTTCTAAGGTTTGATAAATATCAAGCATGTGGCTATTATAACACAAATCTTAAAGACCTTAACTAGTGAAGGTCTATCTACTTTGTTAGAAATAAAGTGCAAATTTTCTTTCAAAAAACGAATTAAGTTAATAGAGGGGCAAATTCTAGAAAGATGAATCCTGATTCGATTTGTATTTACAGCGTAATTACATTGTAATATACTATGAGCGAGGTGTATTATGGCGTTACTACAAGTAAGAATCGATGAAAACGAGAAAGAACAAGCTTCCTCAATATTTAAAAGCCTCGGTCTAGATTTATCCACCGCGGTGAGAATGTTCATCTGTAAATCCATCTTAGAAAACGGTCTACCGTTTGATGTGAAAACAGATAGTAAGAAGGAGGAAAATTAATATGGGAAATCGTGTCATGATTAAAGGGAGCCAATCCCTTGTTGATGAAATTCGTTCATTCTACAAGAATGATGAGAAAGAAAATAAAGGAGAGTACATTGTTTTCTTTGCTAAAACAAAAGAACTTGCAGTAACAGTCTACTCCTCTAAGAAAAGCGATGAATTCAAAGTGGTCTTCGTTGGAGAGCATGCTTTAAGTGAAGCCAAACGATTTGATGAAAACGCTGATTTAAGTGAGAAAAGTAAACTAAATAACGAAAAAGTTACTCAAAAAGCACCTTCAAAAGCTTGCTGGTTATCACTTAAAGACCAGATTGGTTCAGACGAAGTTGGAACCGGTGACTTATTTGGTCCAATTTGTGTTTGTGCGGCTTATGTCAAAAAAGAAGATATTCCACTACTTAGAGAACTTGGTGTGGATGACTCCAAACGTCTCACTGATAAACGCATTAGAGAGATTGGAGAAGTTCTCATTAAGAAGATTGATTATTCTCAGGTTAGTCTCGATAACGTCAAATATAACCAGATTAATGAAAAAGGGCTAAATATGAACGAGATGAAAGCGAAGATGCATAATCAAGTTCTTAAGAACTTAAAGAAGAAATATCCGAAGGTTCAAATGACAATTATTGATCAATTCTGTAGTGAAGATACTTACTATCGTTATCTATTTGGTGAACCAGAAATCGTCGATAAGATTACGTTTAGAACAAAAGCGGAATCCTACTTCCCTTGCGTTGCTGTGGCAAGTATTATCGCTCGCTTTAGCTTCCTACAAAAAATGGATAAGATCTCCGAAAAATACGGAGTGGAAATTCCATTTGGCGCTAGCGCAAAAGTAACTGAATTTGCGAAAGACTTTGCTAAAAAGCATGGCGTTGAAGAATTAAAAAAGATCGCCAAAGCGAACTTTAAAAATTTAGCTGAGATTATCTAATTATTTCAAAGTCTTTAAAAAATCTTCAAAATAAGAAGGCATTGGAGAATCAAAATCCAATGCTTTTTTTGTGCGTGGATGAATGAATTTAATGTAGTGGGCGTATAAAAGTTGTCCATCATCATATATGACACGGTTTCCTTTTCCGTATAATGGATCACCTATGACTGGATGACCAATATAGTTCATATGAACTCTAATTTGATGGGTACGACCAGTTTTTAAGACGCATTCTACTAAAGTAGAGTTAGAGAATCTTTTTAATACTTTAAAAGATGTTTCAGCTTCTTTTCCGTTACGAAGATCCACCGCCATCTTTTGTCTGTTTTGTTTGTCTCGACCAATTGGAGCAATAATTTGACCATTGTCTTCACTAATAACACCTAAAACTAGAGCATAATATTTTCTAGAAAGTGTGTGATCAACTAGTTGTTCTTGCAGTTTAACGTGAGTGAAGTCGTTTTTAGCAACAACAAGTAATCCAGCAGTATCTTTATCAAGACGATGAACAATGCCTGGACGGAAATCACCATTGATTGTGGAGAGGTTATCACTATGGAATTTTAATCCGTTAGCGAGTGTTCCGCTTTTGTTTCCAGCACCTGGATGAACAACTAATCCTTTTGGTTTATTAATGACCATCAAATCGTCATCTTCATAAACAATATTAAGCGGAATATTTTCGGCGTTTAAATCAGTCTCTTCTTTTGGTAAATCAGCGACTTCAATGACGTCATTTTCTTCGACTTTATATGAGGCTTTTTGAACCTTGCTATTGACCAAAATTAGACCATCATCAAGATAGCTTTTGATCTTGGTTCGAGACACGTCTAAAAGTAGTTCAGAAAGAGCTTTATCTAAACGTGTATTTGCTAGCTTTTGATCAACAACAAATTTATTCATTTATTTGCCTTTTTCGGTTTCTTTTACTTCTTCGTTTTGACCAGGATTTGCTGGTGATTTTTCAATTTTATCAGCGTTTTGCTGGTCTTTTTTAAGTTTGAGTTGTGCCTCTTCATTTTCACCTTTTTTGAGGGCATCTTTAATGATGTCGATGATGAGTAAAACGATCAGAATTCCAACACCAACAACAAGGGCAGAATCAGCAATATTAAACGTTGGGAATTCACCAGTTGGAAGATAAAAATCTAACCAGTCGACAACACCTGAAAATCCGGTTGTACTTTCCCAATAAAAACAACGGTCAATAAGGTTACCTAATGCACCAGCAATCATGAGGGCAAAGGCAGCTCTCATCCACCTGGTCATCGACTTCATCTTTTTAATGAAATAAGCAAGTAATCCAGCTGATAAAACAACAGAAATTACGATCCATAAAACACGGCTTGAACTGCCTAAAGACCAGGCAGCACCTTCGTTTGTGGCAAAGATGATATAGAAGAAACCTTTAATGACTTCGATTCTTTCGCTACTTCCAGCATTAGCTGCACCAAAGTGATTTACAACAATCCACTTTGAAACAATGTCTAATACAAAGACAAGAACTATAAGCCACACAAAAGAGAAGAAGAATTTCTTCATATTCTCCTTGGTGAAGATTTTCTTAAAGAAAGCTTTCATCTTATCCATCTTATTTACCTAAAGCGTGTTTACAACGAGCACAAACTGATGTTTCTTCATCCACTGGATAAAGTTCATCAACATAGTTCCAGCAGCGTGGACATTTCTTTGCATCAATGTGGTGTGCTTCAATGTTTCCTTTTTCAACGAGTTCAACTTTAGAAACAATAAATAAACGAGCAAGTTCACTTAGATCATCACATAAATGTGATTTAACGAGGAATTCACTCTTTGGAAGCACAAGTAAGGCTTCTTGAGATGAACCAACTAGACCTTGACTACGGATTGTTTCAATCGCTTTATTAGCTTCGAAACGAAGCTTCATAAATTCTTTATATTCATCAAGTACTTCTTTGCTATATTCATGGCTTTCCTTTGGATAATCAAGTAAAGCAAGGGATTTTCCATTATAGTCAGGCATATTGGCATGAACTTCTTCCATTGTGAAAGGAAGGATTGGCGCAAGAAGACGCATTAATGTAGAAGCAACAGTGTAAATAACACTTTGGACTTGTCTTCTTCTTGGTGAATCCACCGCTTCACAGTAGAGAATGTCTTTGGCAATATCAAGGTAGAAACTCGAGAGATCTGTTGACATGAATGTCATAATGCGAGTTGTCGCATTAATGAAGTCGTATTCATCAAAATGATGAATGACGTCATTTTTAACGTCTTCAAGAGTCGCTAAAATGTAGCGGTCAACTGGAGAATATTCTTTAACCATATCCTTAGCTGGATCAAATGGTTTAGCATCACCATTGGCTAGGTTGCCAAGTAAGAACTTAAAGGTGTTACGAATCTTACGGTATTGGTCAGCAACTTGTTTTAATAAGTTTTCGGAGATTCTAACATCTTGTTGATAATCAACAGTCGCGACCCATAAACGGAGAATATCGGCACCAAAGATGTTACACATCTTAAGTGGGTCAACACCGTTACCTTTGGATTTATGCATTTGTTCACCGTGTTCATCTAAAACCCATCCATGGGAAACAACACATTTATATGGAGCTTTATCATAGCAAGCAACTGAGACAGTTAGACTAGAGTTAAACCATCCACGGTATTGGTCACTACCTTCTAAATAGAGATCAACTGGGAATGGATGGCCGTTTTTGACCATGACAGCATCAAAGCTACTTCCGGAGTCGAACCAGACATCCATGATGTCTTTTTCTTTAGTGAATTCTCCACTAGGAGAATGGGAGTTTTTATATCCTTCTGGAAGGAAGAATTTAGCATCTTTTTCGTACCAGATATCACAACCATATTCATTAAAGACTTTGATGATGTGGTCAAAGACTTCTTTTTCAATGATTGGGGTTTTGTCTTCATTATAGATAATTGGGATTGGTACACCCCAGATACGTTGACGAGAAATACACCAGTCGGTACGGTCTTTAATCATGTTCGCCATTCTTTCTTTTCCCCAGGCTGGATCCCATTTGACAAGATTAATTTCTCGTAAGAGTTCATCTTTGATCTTACCAATGGAGCAGAACCATTGTGGGGTGGCACGGAAGATTAAAGGTTTTCCTGTACGCCAGTCGTGTGGGTAGGAGTGAACGATTTCATCACATTTAAGGAGTGATCCATTATCTTCGATAATGTCGAGAACAACTTTGTTGGCGTCTTCATAGAAGAGTCCAGCAAGTTTTTCTCCGCAATCCTCAGTCATTCTTCCCTTATCGTCGACTGGGCAATATGGTTGAATGTTATATTTTTGACAGACTGTAAAGTCATCCACACCATGTCCTGGAGCGGTATGAACTAAACCAGTACCACTTTCGTTTGTGACGTGTTCGCCAACAATAATGACGGATTCACGGTCATAGAATGGGTGTTTAGTTTTGACAAATTCAAGGTCTTGACCTTTAAATGTTTTGATTTCTTGGCACTCTGTTAAGTCAAGTTCTTCAACTAAACGATCCTTGAATTCTTTTAAAAGAATTAAGTCACCTAAATTGGTGTGGAATAAAGCGTATTCAAAACGTGGATGAACACTAATGGCAAGGTTAGCTGGAAGTGTCCATGGAGTTGTGGTCCAGATAACAGCCTTACTTCCATTAGGAACAACGCCTTTTCCGTCAGTAACTTCAAAGGCCACGTAGATGGCGTAAGATTTAATATCTTTATATTCGATCTCGGCTTCAGCTAGAGCTGATTCACTAGACCATGACCAGTAAACTGGTTTAAGGCCCTTATAAATAAGGCCTCTCATGGCCATCTTCGCAAAGACCGAGATTTGGTTAGCTTCAAATTCTTTATTTAAGGTGCGATAGGCATGATCATAATCACCAAGAACTCCTAAACGACGGATTTCTTCTTTTTGTTTGGCGACTTGACCTAAGGCATATTCGCGGCAATATTTTCTAAATTCACTAATCGGAGTTGTTTTACGGTTAATACCATGTTTAATAACTTGGTTTTCAATTGGAAGACCATGGGTATCAAAACCAAAAATGAATGGGACATAGTAGCCAGACATGCTTTTATAGCGAACAATCATATCCTTAAGGATACGGTTAAGCATATGACCACAGTGAATGTCACCATTCGCGTATGGAGGGCCATCGTGGAAAGCAAATTCTTTGTTTCCTTCTCTATTTTTGAGCATTTGTTCATATAAGTGTTCATCTGCCCATTTCTTCACTAGAACTGGTTCTTTAGTGTTTAAATTACCACGCATTTCAAAGTTTGTTTTTGGCATGAGTAATGTTTGTTTTAATTCCATAAATAACTCCTTTTGAAACGCAAAAAGCGCTCCTATATAAGGGCGCTTTCACGCGGTACCACCTTATTTCTATTAATTTATTAATAGCACTCGTAAATTCTTTAACGGGAATAACGCGAGAAACTTACTATTAGTTCAGTCTCTAACTACTAGAAGTGATATTTATTTATTCTTCGTGTTAGGCTTCCACCATCCCTAACTCGCTATAACTAGTTTCTAAATAACGTTGTCTTCTAGGTGACTAAATACTAGTCAATATTTCGATCCTTGAGGAAGTTTGGTAAGAATCCTTTTTCTTCCTCAACAGGTTGTTCTTCACTACTTGAACTTTGTTCAGTAGATTCCTCAACAGGTTTTGTCTCATCTGCTTTATAAGCAGGTTTGACTGGTTTATCGTATGTTGGAACAGCTGTAAAGTCGAATTCTTCGGTGAAGTCACTAGCAATGACGCTAACTAAGATTTGATCAGTGAGTTGATCATTGATGGAGACACCGAATTTAATATCGACGGTATTTCCAGCAGCCTCGATAATTCGATCCACTGTTTCTTGGGCTTCATATAATGAAACTTCGGAACCACATGTCACCGCACAGATGGCGCGACGTGCGCCATTGATGCTAGCTTCAAGAAGTGGTGAGTTAATCGCATTTTGTGCGGCATCAGATGCACGGTTAGGACCACTGCCCATACCAAATCCGATTAATGAGATACCAGAATCTTTTAAGGTATTTTTCACATCAGCGAAGTCAAGGTTAATGAAGGCTGGCATAAGAATTAAATCAGTCACAGTCTTCACGCTTTGGGCGAGCACGCGATCGCTTTCAGCGAACGCTTGTCCGATTGGTTGAGTACCATTGACCATTAAGAGCTTATCGTTACTAACAATAATAATCGCATCAACAGCATCCTTTAATTCGTTTAAGCCTTCGACAGAGTTCGCAATTCTCTTTTTACCTTCAAAGGTAAATGGTCGAGTAACAATTGCCACTGTAAGAGCTCCACTATCTTTGGCAGCACGGGCAATCACAGGTGCAGCACCTGTACCAGTGCCTCCACCCATACCGGCAGCGATAAAGACAAGATTTGCTCCAGTGACAATTTTGTTGATTTCATCAATACTTGCTTCAGCAGCTTTTTTACCAACGCTTGGTTCACCACCAGCGCCTAAGCCACCGGTGATTTGTTCTCCAAGAACAATGCGGTTTGGAGCTTTGGATGTTGCTAAAGCTTGACGATCAGTATTCGCGACATAAAATTCGACACTCGAAATATTCTCGTCAATCATTCTATTAACGGCGTTATTTCCAGCACCGCCAACACCAATGACAACGATACGAGCTACTGCTTCAAAGTTTTCAAGATCGTCCATAGTTTTTCTCCTTTATTCTTCACTAACGTTTAACACGTTCAATATTATTGACTTTATTACGTTGGTCACTTAGTGCGCCTTTATAGTGTGTAGCGCACATTAAGCCACCAACAAGAGCGATGTATTTCGGATGACGTGCACCAATGACATCGCTATCAAGGAATCTTACTTCTTGTTCAGAGTAACGTTCCTTCATCATTTTTTCTAATCCACGAAGTTTTGAGAATCCACCAGTGACAACTAATGGAAGTTTTAAGACTTCTTGTGGGTAATCTTTGAGCATTGTCATTAATGCATTATCGATTTGTTTGAAATAGTTATCACGGAAGAAGAGTTCAATCACGTGATCAAGGTCTTCTGGATAGTAACAAGCGTTTTCACCTTCTTGGTTCACGGAGTTTAATAAACATGGTTTGAAGGCTAAGGTGTGTTCGAATCGACCATAAACTTCTTTTAGGTTATTCGCTTGTTCTTCAGTGCAATTAAACTTTTCTGCGATGGCAAACGATAAATCGTTTCCACCAATTAAAATATGAGTTGTCGCAATTGGAGCGTGGTTACCAACAAGAGTAATGTTTGTAATTTGGGCACCCATGTCGACAAGGATGTAATCTTTATTTACGCCATGTTCGCGAGCATATGTTGAGATAGCGTATGGGCTAACGCACATACGACGGACTCTCATACCAGCGCTTTCAACTAGACGCTTATATGTGTCAGCGTATTTGCGCAACATGACATGCACTTTTGCATGGACATGAACAGAGTTAGATGTATCTCCTATAGGAGGTTCAATCGAATATCGGTCACCTTCTAAACGGAAATAATCTGGAACAACATCGACAATGACTTTGTCCGATTCAATAGATTCTTTTTGAACTAGAGAAATAACGTTAGAAATGTCGAGTTTTTCAATAATGGATGATGGAGAGACGACATTTGTAGTTTTCTCTGATTCAAAGATTTCTAATCCGATTGGAGGAATAACTAAAGTTACATCATTGAGTTCATATGTTAGATGAGTTCTTTCATCGTTAATGGTTCTCAGTTCAGAAAGAATTGAAACTAGTTTTTGTTCATCTAAAACTTCTCCACGAGAAATTAATCCGGAGATTGGACTTTCCACCTTTTGAATAATGACTGGTTCTCCATCAATTGAGCCACCAATAATTACTCGAATAAAAGTGTTAGAGATTTCAATGATTGCGACACGAGATTCCATATTAATACCTAATATATTTTATATATTGGAGACTAATATCGCAAGAAAAAGATAAATAAAAAGGCGAATAAATTATTCGCCTAATATGATTCTGTGTTTATTATTTCACTAAAACGATGTTGCTATTAGCAACTTTGGAGTGTGCTCTAAGAGCTAAAGGAATACCAATTGAAAGAGATAAAGTGAGAGCCAAAGCTAAAACAATCGCTACTCTTCTAATGACGAAGTAACGTGGATTTTTATGATGCTTTTTGAGTTTGTCTTTCATCATTTCACCCTTTCGATTGCGCGTAGTTTTGCTGACTTACTTCTTGGATTAGTTTCTTGCTCCTTTACACTTGGAAGAATAACTTTGTTATTCACTAGCTTAAAGTCTGGTTCATCTTCCTTCGTTGGAAGAGCAAAAACATTCTTTCGTGTTCCTTCAACTTTACTGACGTTTTGGAACATCACTTTTGTAATCCGATCTTCCAAACTATGGAAGGTGATTACTGCAATTCGACCACCAATGTTAAGAACTTCTAAGGCATCTTTGAGAGCATCTTTAAGAGCTCCTAATTCATCGTTTACTTCGATGCGTAGAGCTTGGAAAATTTGCTTCGCTGGATGACCTTTTTTCGCAAGTTCTTTTTGTGGTTTACTAGCCTTAATTATTTCGACTAGTTCCAAGGTGGTTTCAACCGGTTTTTGCTGGCGTTTTTCGACAATTTTGCGAGCAATTTGGTAGGAATATTTATCCTCACCATATTCTCTAAAAATTCTGGTCAATTCACCAACAGAATATGTATTTACCACGTCAAATGCGGTTAATTTTTGACGTGTATCCATTCGCATATCTAAACGCGAATTTTCTCGATATGAGAATCCTCGATTTCCTTCATCGAATTGAGGCGAAGAGACACCTAAATCAAGAAGGATTCCATCAACTTTTTTAACACCTAGATTTTCCAGGTTTTGACGGAAGTTTCTGAAGTCATCACGAATGATCGTAATCTTTTTAGAAAACTCTTCGAGATTTTTCTTTGATTCTTCAATCGCTTCATCGTCTTTATCAAAAGCGTAAAGATGACCTGTTGTTAAGCGTTTTAGAATCTCTTTGGAATGACCACCACGACCAAGTGTTAAATCAACATAAATTCCGTCTTCTTTAACATTTAGTGCATCAATCGCTTCGTTTAATAAAACCGAAACGTGATTACTCATGATGACTCATTTCTGCATTATCTTCATAATGCTCTTCAGCTTTGGAAGAATATTCTTCCCATTTATCAATCGACCATACTTCAAAATGGTCGATAACTCCGACTACTTTAACACTTTGGGAGATATGATATTTTTTGGCCAAAGTAGTCGGAATTACCACACGGTTAACCTTATCAATTTCTAGACAGAAAACTGATGAAAGGGCGAGACGAATGTTTTCTCTTTCTTTAGAAAGGTTGAAATCTTTCGCCTCAAGTTTAGAGACAAGTGCTTTAAATGATTCTTCAGGATAAATTGCTAAACATCCATCGAATCCTTTGAGAATGTAGAGTTTTTCAGATAGACCGCTTAAAAACTTACTTGGAATAACAAGTCGGTTTTTATTGTCTAATTGGTGGTCATAACTTCCAAAAAACATACTTCTCCCACTTTCTCCCACTTTGATAAATCAATTATACAAAAACAACAATACTCTGTAAACAGAGAATAAAAAAATCTCGAATTTAACCGAGATTTGATGGATATATTAGCAGTAAAACGTCTCTATTCTTTGTATTTAATAGCGAAGTAATCAAGATAGTTCTTGACGGTGTCTTGTCCATCTAAACAAGTATCTATTAGCCAGCCTCGTTCTTTATCCCAGTTTTTTAATCCACGATAATAGAACATCTTTTTACTATCTAGGATAATAAAAGGAACAATATTGTTTTTTAAACATTCTTTAAACACAATCAATCGGCCAACGCGACCATTCCCGTCTTGGAACGGGTGAATCTTTTCAAACTGGACATGGAATTCAATAATTTCTTCCAATGTATGAAAGTCTTTTTTGTTATATTCTTCTAAAAGTCGTTTCATTTCTTGAGGAACAAGTTTTGGGAGAGTAGTTTTAATGTCACCAACAGCATTGGCTCTTCTTTTATAATCACCAACTTTAAACCACGGTAATTTAGCATCAGAAGTTCCCGTTTTAAGTATGAAGTGAAGTTCTTTAATAAATGCCTCACTTAATTGATAATTAGTAAAATCAATGACTCGATCAATCATCGAGAAGTGGTTAATTGTTTCAATTAAATCATCAACATTGACTGATTCGTTATTTTTTTCTACTCCGATAGTTCTTGTTTCAAAAATATATCTTGTCTGATCGTGAGTTAATTGACTTCCTTCCATGTGGTTAGAATTATAAGTTAAATCAATTTGTAGCTGATGATAAATTCCGCCTTTTATTGAGTGTTTCTTTTCTTCTCTTAATCTTTCTAGAAGATAGTTTTTATCAGCTTTTTCATTAATTCTGGTTGGTTTTTTAGATATTGAAGGTATTTTCCAAACACCATTTTCTAAAATAGCGCCAGGAACTCTTCCTAAAGCACAATAGTTACGAACACTTCTTTCAGATACATTCCATAAAATGGATGCTTCTTTAATGCCTATGTATTTCATCAGTTTAATTATAATCCAATCGGCAAAAAACGCAATAGTTATGTAAAGTTTTACGAATTTTGCCGATTAAACACCAATGTAGAACATTGACTATTCCGATTTTTCTATTTGGCTTTATGAATTAAAACTAATGAATTAGTTTTGAGATTGTTTTAACCATTCAAAAAAATGGTTTTCTTTATTTAGAACAAAGTTGCTCCGTTTCTGAATTTGTACTACCCCAAATACGGCAACCGTATTCTGGATGATCGACAAACGGATTTCTATTTCCTTGGTTTTTATAAACAATTTCGTTACGTTTAATATCACGACTAGTAATCGGATGTTCTAAATGCCATTTTAACGCTAGATAAATAGATTCAATCTCGTTTGTCATCGTGTATTTATAAGCAACTGTCCCATACATTACTGAGCGAGCAACTTCGCCCTTAGCTTCATCGCATGGTTCAAACGATGTGCCTTTTACCATCTTACAACCGGTGGTGTGACCAAATACAACTACCGTTTCCCCACCTTCCGCAAACGGAAGATTTCCGCGGTAGTTATTTATTTGTCCTTCACAAGCAAAAATATTATGGTTGTCTGCATCACTTGCTGGCCATTTAGATTGTGTCCAGATATGTTCGCGATTCCAATGGTCCCATGAATAACTACCACAATGATTGGTTTTCTTTATGTTATGTCTTGTGTATAAACAAAGGATAGAACTCGAATCATCTTCAGCCTCGTCAGCGTCTTCATATCGCTCCCAATCATAACTTGGATTCTTCGGTTGATTGATTTCGTAGAGTTTATTTAACAGTGCTGTTCCACTTAAACCTTCACATTCTTTGTAATAGTCATCAGGTGGAATCGGCTCTACAGAACTCGATGGAGCTGCTGATGTCCCTGAAGAGGATGTTGGAGCAACACTACTTGTTGGTCCAGGAACTATTGAAGTTGGAACATCGCCACTTGTTGGTCCAGGAATAACAGATGTTGGATCAATAGAAACACTTGTTGAAACTTGTCCACTAGATGAACTAGTTTTTTTCTTCTTTGGTGTGCTTGGTTTACAAGAGGTTAATAGTAGAGCAATTAAGCTGATAATAAAAAAAGTAGAATTTTTCTTCATGTTTATATTATAACACTCTTTCTATAAGAAGTTTAGATTAATGAAAAGAGTAAACAAAAACCCCACTTTTGTGAAAATTAGTGGAGTTTTGCGGTGATTTTAGTCTAAATCTAAATCTTTTAATTTATCAAATCTTGGGTCTGTTCCTTCTTCTTTTTCTTCGTTAAATTCGTCTTCAGAAATAACTCGGAAATTCTTCCCTGACTCTGGAAGCTTGGCTCCTGGAGCCTTTGGAGAAGTTGGAACAGCTGCGCTAAGAAGGTTATAAATATAAGGATCTAAATCAATGAGATTACCTTTATAAATTTGGATGTCATCTCCACCGTCATCATAACTTGAGAAATGGATTTCATCACTTTCATGCAGTTTGGAGTCAAATGGCTTTAAGGTGTATGAGCACTGCAAAACAACATCAGCTTTAATCTCTAAATCGACATCAATAAAGTCTTGATATCGATGGACTTTCGCCTTAGCAAGAAGTTTCTTAACTTCTAGTAGAGGAGGAAGAAGACGAAACTTCTCCTCGTTTAAGACAACCTCTTCTTGAAAGAGATTTTCTTTTGTTGAAACTAGTTTAGAAACATCAATTTTCATTGACGAAGTTTCGCTCCAAATTTTACGATGACAGCTTGTTTGATCTTTTCTTCAACAGCACTTAGTTCTTGGTCATTAAGTGTCTTTTCAAATGAACCAATGGAGACTGAAAGAGCTAAAGAATAAAAGCCTTCATCAATGTGTTCCCCATGATAGACATCGAAAACATTAACATCACGAATTAATGTCTTATCAACCTTACGGATTTCACTAATTACTTCTTTCGAAGTAACATTGTTTGCTAAAACGAAGGCAAAGTCTCTTGAAACAGTTGGATAGCGAGAGATTTGTTCCATTGTTACTGGAGATGTTTTAGTCGCAAAGATAGCTGCTAAATCCATTTCTAGTGCAATGACTTTATCTTTACCAAATCCATATTCTTTAGAAACACTTGGATGAAGTTCACCAAAGATAGCGATGACTTTTCCATCAACTTTCACCACTGCCGATTTTCCTGGATGAAATTCTTTTTCATTAGCGCGTTCAAATTGAGCGCGTTTTCCATCAATGTGATAAAGTCCAAGAACTTGTTCGACAAGTCCTTTCATGTGGTAAAAGTTATATTCTTCACCACTAACATATTGATGGCGGAGATCATTACCACTTAAAGCAATGGCTAAATGAATTTGTTTCTTTTGGTTTTGACCATAAAGGTCACTAACTTCAAAGATGGCTAAATCATTATTGCCGTGGTTTTTGTTATATAGAAGTGTATTTAAAACACTTGGTAATAAGTTTGTACGGACATATTCATGTTCGTCAGTGAGTGGATTCATTACTTTATAAGGTTCAGCCTTATTTAAAATGGCGAATGAACGAACTTCTTTCTCTCTAATGAGAGAATAAGAAATAATTTCGTCTAATCCTACGCCTCTAAGGTAGGAACGAACCGAACGTTTATTTTGTAGATCTGGTTCTAATCCACCTAAGGAAACTTGGACAAATGGAAGCTTACTTTCAATGTGTTCAAATCCTAAAATACGAATGACTTCTTCGGAGAGGTCGGCTGCTTCACCAATATCAATTCGAGAAGCTGGAATATGGCAGACAATCTTCTCGCCTTTTTCTTCCACTTTAATGAAGGCTGATTCAAGGGCTTTCTTAATTTCTTCATTATTAAATGAAGTACCTAAGCGTTTATTAATGAATTCATATGAAGATTCGATGACTTTTTCTTCATATTTCTTTTCTAAATATGTTGTGACTGGTCCAACTTCTTTGGCGTCAGCTAAAGAAAGAAGAAGATCAGTTGTTAAATCCATCACGTAGTTATATTGGTTTGGATTAATACCTTTGACGAATCTTTGCGAGGAATCACTAGATAAGTTTAGGCGAATAGATGTTCTTCTAATCGAAGCATAATCAAAGTTAGCAGCTTCGATAACGATGTTTTTGGTATTTTCATCCACCGCACATTCAAGTGCGCCCATTACACCACCTAAGCACATCACTTTTCCATTAGATGTAATACAGACATCTCCATCTTGAAGAGCGTATGATTTTTCATCTAAAGCAACAAATTCTCCCGGACAGTTGTCTCTGACAACTAATTCCTTCTTTGGAAGCTTATCGAGGTCATACATATGAAGTGGTTGACCAGTTAGAAGCATGATGTAGTTACCAATATCAACGATATTATTGATACTTCTAATTCCAGAGGCCATCAGGATGTCTTTCATCCATTTTGGTGACTCTTTAGTAACAATTCCTTTCACCACACGGCTCGAGAACTGTGAGCAACGTGGAGTTTCACTACTAACTGGGCAAACTTCTTTGGAGTTTTCTTTTACTTCCACACATGGAAGTGATGCTTTACGGCCAAAGAGAGTTTCAATTTCTTTAGCGACATTAAGCACAGCATACATATCGCTACGGTTAGCAAGTAACTTGAGATCTAAGACGGTGTCATCAAGACCTAAAAGATGTAAAACATCTTCACGTCCGACTTCAGTGTCACTTGGAAGTTCTTCAATACCTTTCGTTTGTTCTTCTTTTAGGTACTTACCATCCACCCCAAGTTCAAGTAGAGAACAACACATTCCTTCTGAATCGTATCCTCTGATTTTTCCTTTATTAATCGTGCCACCAGGAAGCTTTGCGCCATCTGTAGCAACAATCACTTTTAAACCTTTTCTCATGTTTGGCGCACCACAAACAATGTGGAGTACACCATACTTTGAACCACAGTTAACTGTGGTTAAGTGAAGGTGATCGCTATCAGGCATGTTTTCACAAGTGAGAACTTCACCAACAACGAGTTTGGTTCCTTGACCAAGTTTTTCAATGGATTCGACTTCAACGCCAGCAAAGGTAAGTCGATGGGCGATTTCTTCTGGAGTTAATCCATCTAAATCAACAAATTTTGAAACAAAATTTAATGAGACTTTCATTTTCTTACCTCCTAACGACGTTTGAATTGTTCGATGAATCGAACATCACTTTGATAAAACTTACGGATGTCGTCGATTTTGTACCTAAGCATCGCGACACGTTCAATACCAATACCAAAGGCAAATCCAGAGACTTTTTCTGGATCATAACCACTCATTCGTAAGACATTTGGATGAACCATACCGGCACCTAAGATTTCAATAAATCCGGTACCTTTACAGGTGGAACAACCTTTTCCACCACAGTTCATACAGGAAATATCCACTTCCACACTTGGTTCAGTGAATGGGAAGTATGAACCTCGGAATCTCACTTCACGTTTTTCTCCAAACATCTTCTTAACGAAGAGTTCTAATGTGGCTTTTAAATTAGCTAAGCTAATTCCTGGACCAACAACTAATCC
Source organism: Bacilli bacterium (assembly GCA_017447725.1). Classification (GTDB taxonomy): domain Bacteria; phylum Bacillota_I; class Bacilli_A; order RFN20; family CAG-826; genus Fiminaster. Next base: position 7,529 of record JAFSMX010000026.1, on the reverse strand, counting down.
TTCAACTTGTCCGAATTGATGGGAGTGGGTCACATCATCGTCATCACGACGGAAGCATTTTCCTGGGCAAATCATCATTAATGGTTTGCCGTTCTTTTCATCCATCGCGTGAGCTTGTTCTGGGGAGGTGTGTGTTCTTAATAATGTTCTAGGATCAATATAGAAACTATCCTGCATCTCTCTAGCGGGATGTGATTCAGGAATATTCATGCGTTGGAAGTTATATTCATCACTTTCAACGTCTGGTCCTTCTTTGACTTCATAACCCATCGAGACAAAGATATCCATGATTTCATCTTGGACAAGAAAAAATGGGTTAATTCCACCAACTTCGTAGTTGATGCTTGGAAGAGAGATATCAATCTTTTCTTTCTCGAGTTTTCTTTCTAAGATTTTCTGATTGATTTCATCAGCTTTCTTTTGGAAAGCTTCTTGCACTACATTTCGAGCGTTATTGACGCTTTGACCGAACTTCGCTTTCTCTTCTCCAGCAAGTTCTTTAATATGGCTCATTAAGCCATTTAACTCGCTTTTCTTAGAAAGAAACTTTTCTTGGAACGACTTTAAAGATGATTCATCTGAAATCTTTTCTGATTCATCGAGAATCTTCTTTTTTAGTTCTTCCACTTGATCAAATAAGTTCATCACATTTGACCTCCTTTAAATAAAAATAAAATGGTCCACTAGGAACGAGTTTCCCCGTGGTGCCATCCTTCTTCAATACTTTGTATTGCTCTATATCCGTAACGTGGATGACGCTAGTTATTACAACTAGATGCTCCGAGGTGAATTCACTGCCTTAGATAACTTGTGGGTTCCACTATTCCACATTCCCTATTTATCTAAGCTATTTCAGTTACTACTTCTCTTCAACGCGTATACATTATATCGCGAATTACGCGTGAATAACAAGCGTTATTGTGACTCATCGAGACACAATAAAAGACCCATCGCCATCACGCGTGTGGGTCTTTTGAACTCTACATAGTAGAGATTTAGAAATTGTGATTAATTACTAGCTGGTGCGTATGTAACAGAGATGGCAGTAACACGGGCTTGACCATTAGTTGCTGTGCCAGTATTACCAACTGTAAATGTGATGCTTTGAGCATTCACAGATACTTCTGTACCTGAGGCAACTGCTGTTGTTCCGTTAAGAAGTGTGCCACTGTTATTACTATTGTATGTAACAGTCACAGATTCAATAACATAACCAGCAGGTGCGCTAATAGTTAAATCGCCACTAGCAGCTTGATATAATCTCCAGTCAATATTTGGTGCTGTTCCCCAGAAAGATCCGCAGTTACCTGTTCCAGTAGTCGAAACAGTAATATTAGAATCTAAATTGAAACTTGCATAATTAGTGACGTTGGAACCAGCTGAAATGGTATAACCATTTGCAGCAACAATTTCAGACATTGTGCTACTAATTGTAACTGATTCACCCGGTGTTGGTGGAACTGGTGTTCCTCCATCGACCCAGTCAATGAAGAAGAAGTAGGCACCATTATAGTCAGACCAAGTGATTTGAGCATAACCTGTGCCATCATCAGCGTTCTTTGTGTAAACGGCTTCGTGGCCACTACCAGTAATTGTCCAACCAGCAGCTTGGAATGTTTGTTCTACTTCAGCAAGTTGTTCATCAGTAAATAAACCATTACCTTCGAAGAGGTGTGGGTCAGTTGCTGGTGAATATAATCCACCACGAATGTATTCTGGAACAATACCGTGAAGTGCTGTTTCGAATGCACTGACTTCTTCGTCTGACCATGTTGTCCAGACGAATTCAATGGCGAAGACATAAAGACCATAGGAAGAGACATATGAACTATCAAAGTAAACTTGAGCATAGCCTTTTCCATCAGCAGCTTCAGCAACATAAATGCCTTGTTCTTCGTCATAAGTCCATCCCTCAACGCCTTCAAAGGCTTTTTCAACCTTCGCAGCGGCAGTTTCAATATCAGATGTTGAAATATAAGTATAGAAGTAGTCATAAGTGGAATTGTATGAAACTTCAAAGCCAACGTATGGAGGGATTAATCCGTGGAGAGTGGTTTCGAATTGGGCTTTCATTTCATCGGACCAATCAACGACTTTTACATCGAAGACGATCACGACTTCGTGAACTCCAGCTCTTTCAGAGTAATCAGCAATCTGACAACGCGCTAATGTTTCACCATACATTAAGACGGTGAGATTATTGCTTTCATCAGAAGCTTCTGAATCAACAACCCAACCATTATTGGTTAATGCTGTGACATAAGCTGCAGCTTCTTCGCTGTTGGAACCAAAGACTTCGATTGCAACTTCAGATTCATCAGCTTCAACAAGGAATTTACCTTCGCTTGTAGTATAGCTTGGTAAGTTTTCAACGTTGATTAAGCTGGAAGAGAATAAGCTAACAATTTGTTCAGATGGGAATGTTGTGGTTAATGGTGCTCTTGGAATAACAATGATAGCAGCATAACCTCCACCACTTGACATGGTGTTGTATGCAATTTGCAAATTCATTGAATAATCTTTTGCACTGACAGCATAGTAGCTAGATTCTGCAGCTACAACAATGTAATAGAAGACACCTTCTTCGTCTTCACTGCTTTCAACATGAGCGTTTTCAAGACTATTTTCAGTAATGTAAGCTTGAGCTTCAGCTTCAGTTTCAAACCAGACGAGGTATCCCTCATCATCACGAAGTTCTTCTTCCGATTCTTCAGTCATGACTTCAACTGTCCAAACAGTTGGATCAAGTTTTTCGACATAAGAATCAACCATTGCTTGAGTGATTGGTGCTTCATCAGTACCAAAAGCAAAGACACCGTTATAACCACTATCAGCGTGGTCTTCGATAACATAGGAATCAGCTTCAAATGCTGGAACCTTAACGGTTGTATCTGGGTTGACTGTATCGATATAAGCATCGATAACTTCATCAACATCACTCCAAGCACGATAAATCTTTTCGTATTGGTAAATGATGATCGCAAGAACACTTTGGCTACTGTAATAGAGGTATCCAACGGAAACCTTTTCAGATTCATGATAGAAAGCTTCACAACCTTGAAGTGTATCGGTATAAGCTGTCCACTTACCTGAATCATAGAACGAATCAGTATAAGCGAGATAATCAGCTTGGCTGACACCATAGAGGTAAGCAACTAAGTAGCTGCTAGTAGAATCGAGTTGATCATTAACTTCAATAAAATTGGTTTCGCCTTCGAAAGCAACTGGATCTGGGAATGCAACAGCTTCGCCTTCCGCATCAGTTGTGTCATAGACTGTGTCTAATGCTTCTTGATATAATGGAGCAAATTCTTCCCAACTATAGTAGAATTCATCAGATAAATCCATGCCAAAGTGGCCTGTGCCATCCTTTGTCATGTAACCTTCATCATCAAGAGCATAGAAGGAAACGTTAACTGTAACTTCACTAGTAGTTCCTTCATTGAATGTCTTTGAACCTTCATAGATTAGAACATCATAGAAAGCAAGAGCGAGTTCGTTTAATTCAATATTCCAATCAGTTGAGAATAAACCGACATATTCCTTAATGAAATCCTCGCTACATGTGTCTGTACCACCACCATAGGTGAGGCAGGCATATTCAGCATCACGGAATAATTCGGCTCCAGCAACATATTTGAATGGAATTTGGGAACCTTGATTTTCAAGGTAGTAATTCAACATTTCTAATTGGTTAGCCGACCATGATGTTGGAGTTACTGGATTAACTGTAACTGCTTGAGTTGTAGATTGTCCACCAAAGGTGATTGTAACAGCAGCTGTATTTTCTGTTAAAACGGTTGGTGAGAATTGGCATTGAGAAGTGACGTTAGCAGTTGAACCATCACTATAAGATGCCGTAACGACGATTCCTGTTGGATCAAAGCTTTGACCAGCTGTATAAACTGTTGTAGTTGGTGCAGTTGTAACAGCAATACTTTGAAGAACTTTTACAGGGGCAGTACTAGTACCAGATGTAGGAGTTGGAGCTGGAGTACCGGAGGTCGTGGTGCCGCTACTTGTTGGGCCAGGGACGACAGAAGTTGGAACATCTTGTGAAGAGGATTTTTTCTTCTTAGATGGTTTTCGTCCAATGGTACAAGCACTTAGCACTAATGCGCTCGCGCATAGCGTTGCGACTAAGATTTGACTTTTCTTCATAATCAAAATCTCCTTTCTTTTGCGCATATTATAAATTCATCACTCGCACACGTAAAGAAAAAATTTCACAAATCGAATTGACTCGTGAAATTTGATTTCTAATTTTTAAAAATAAATTATTTTGAAAAATGGTGCATAACAATGCCTGCGGCTACACCCACATTTAATGATTCGATTTCTTTAATTTCAATACGAACTCGAACATCGGAAATATCCAGCAATTCTTGGCTAACTCCACGTGATTCATTGCCTAAAACAAGGACGTGTTTTTCTTCTGGTTTGAACGAATCAAGATCAATAGATCCTTTAATTTCTGTCGAAATAATTTGGTAGCCATTTTTCTTCATTTTTGATAATTCAAAATTTTTATGAAAAGAAAGTAAAAAGATTGCACCTTGAGAGGCTTGAATGGCTTTTTCGTTATATGCAGAACAACAGTGTTTTGTGAGTAAAATGTCTTTATATCCAAAGGCTAAGGCAGTGCGGAAAATAGTGCCTAAATTTCCTGGATCACTAACGTCATCTAAAAGTAAAACTTTATTAGAAGAAATTTCCTTCTCTTTTGGCATTTTGCACACGGCAACAACGCCTTGAGGATTCATTGTAAAAGCAATTTTCTTTAAGATGTCTTCGTTTACCAAATATTGATGAACATTTTCTGGAAGATCCCTCTTTTTTAGCGTGTAAACCTCTAAAACAGAGTTATTTTGTAAAGCCATTTCTAAAAGATGTTCACCTTCAACAAGAAATTTTTGCTCTTCATCGCGAAAAGATTGTTGATGTAATTTCAAACAATATTTGACTTTTGTGTTTTGTTTAGAAGTTATTTCTTGAATCATGCGTACACCTTTTGTCGTAGTTTCTTTTTAAGTGAATAGTAATCTGGACAATATTCTAACACACAAGAATAAAATCCTCTTTGGTGATTACGATAAAATTCATGAGCGAGTTCATGGACCACCACTGAATCAATGATTTCATAAGAGAAGTGAATAAGATCAATTTGGAAGTTAAGTCGATGTGTTTGCATCGAGTTTGAACCATATCTTGATTTCATCTTTTTAACAGAGATTTGATAAGGTTTTTTGATACCCATTATTTCTTCATATTTTCGGACACTATTATTTAAATAATTTACCAGCAATTTATGGAGATTCTTCTCTAAAACCTCACTATTTTCAGCAAAAACAGTATTTTCTTCTATCCGGAAATTGTTGGCTATTTTTAATTCAAATCGTTTTCCAAATAGATAAATAAATCCATCTGAAAAAGAATAGTTTTCCTTCTTTTCTTTACTGACTTTTTTCATTAATCGGGGGCCAAACTTTATTACTCCATCAACGATTGTTTTCTTCGAAGTTAATGGAGGACAAGTCACATAAAAAGCATTCTCTTTAAAACGAAAATAGATGTTTCTTTGCCTTTTGTATGTCACAAAAACAAGGTAATTTTGTTCATTTAGTTCGACTTCAAATTGTTTTGTCAGCATATTTCTTAAATATTCTACACGATTTAGCAAATTATAATATAATTATTCACATGGAAAAGATTTTAATTAGTGCCTGTTTAGTTGGAGATAAAGTTAACTACCAAGGAAAAGCGAATGCTTGTCCGAAACTTGATCTTCTTAAAGAAAAATACGAACTCCTCGTTTTCTGTCCTGAAGTCGAAGGAGGATTAAAGATTCCTCGCCTTCCTAATGAAATTAGAGATGACCGAGTTATTAGAAAAGACGGTAAAGACGTGACAAGAGAATTTAACGAAGGTGCGCATAAAGCCCTTCAATTATGCAAATATCTTGGTATTACCAAAGCAGTTCTCAAAGAGAACTCTCCAAGTTGTGGAACACATAAAATCCATAACGGATACTTCACCGGAGTAAAGAAAAACGGCATGGGTGTGACCGCTAAACTATTAAAGGAAAACGGCATCCAAGTTTATTCCGAGGACGAAATTGATCAACTCTTATAAATAAGAAAAAATTGCGAATCAATCGCAATTTTTTTAATAGTTTGTTTCTTGTCGGTGGTAGTTCACCGCAAGTTTTGATTTATAAGCATCCACCACATCTATAGCAGTAGCTCCTAAATCAACAGCAAGATTAAGATACTTTTGGAAACAATCTTCATAAGCCTCCAAAGTGTAATCGTTAAGTAGTCGAGTTGCCGCTTGATATAAATGATGGAATTGGAGAGTTAAATCCTCGCCAGTTCCTTTTAATTCATATTTATATTTACGCGCATGTAACGGAATACCTAAAGATAACAAGAAATGTAATCCGTCAGCATATTCATCCATCACTACTGCTTTTTCACTTGGTCCTTTATTTGACCAATATTTAAAGCAGCGGGTTTCATTGGCGAGTTCGCCAAGTTCCACGATTAAGGCTAAAAGCCTTCGAGAGTGAGTGGATTCATATGTGACACCGTGTTTATTAGCGATATCTAAGTCTAAACCAGCTTGGAGTTCATAGAGTTCTTTTAAATCGATCTCCATTATTTAGCCTCCAACTTATCGAGGTGCCAGATATCACGAATATATTCTTTGATGGTGCGGTCACTAGAGAAGTATCCACTACCAGCAATATTCATAATGCACATCTTTGCCCATTTATCTTGATCTTGATAAAGTTTTTCGATACGTTCATGAGCTTCAATATAACTATTTAAGTCTTTTAAGATGAAGTAACAGTCGTTATTATTCATAATCTCATCAAAGATGAGTTGGAATTTATCTGGTTTAGTTGCCCATGGTCCATCAAAGAGAGATTGCATGACATCATGGACAATCTTATTGTTATTGAATTCATCCCAAGCACTATAACCACCATTAGCGTAGTAATTTAGAACTTCATTAGAAGTTAAACCAAAGATGACACAGTTTTCTTCACCAGCGAGATCTTTGATTTCGATATTGGCGCCATCTAAAGTACCAAGTGTCACAGCACCATTCATCATGAATTTCATGTTGGATGTTCCACTTGCTTCTTTAGAAGCAGTTGAGATTTGTTCACTAACATCAGCAGCTGGAATAATCTTTTCAGCTAAAGAGACTCCATAGTTTTCCACGAAGACAACTTTCATCATCTTGTTGACATCTGGGTCATTATTAACAACATCAGCAACAGAAAGAATGAGTTGAATAATCTTTTTAGCGTAGACATAGCTTGGAGCAGCTTTAGCACCAAAGATAAATGTGTGTGGGTAAATGGTGAATGTTGGATCAGCTTTCATTCTCTGGTAGAGATAGATGATGTGGAAAACATTCATTAATTGACGCTTATAAGCGTGGAGACGTTTGATTTGGACATCAAAGATTGATTTTGGATCAATGTCTAAATCCATTTTCTCCTTAATATATTTCACCAG
>JAFSMX010000025.1 GCA_017447725.1 Bacilli bacterium | reverse complement strand
AGAAGCAATTGATGCTTTTAATAACAATACATACCATTTTGGTTACCAAACAGATCTTCCATTACAAGTTGATCAACAATTTGGTATTTCCATTATTCGTAACGGAGAAATCGATTTATCTCACGAAAACACTTTCTATGGAATGTTTGTTTCTTCTGTTCAAGAAGGTGACCATTATCGCATCACCTTTAAAAACGCGGATATCTCCGAAATTTTTAAAGATGATTCAACCGGAGATACGATGTTTGATTTCCAACAAAAAGAAAAAATCACTGAATTTAAGAACGTTAAACGTTTAATGAATAATGAACAACTCAAAGAACACATCTTACAAAGTGAAGACTTCCAATTACTCACCCAAGCGATCGCAGAAGGCACCGATAACGCTCTTCCAACGATTCTAAGTTTATTAACTGTTAGCCTAGATACTTCTAGTAAAGATGGTCAATTTAAGATCCAACTGAAGCTTGCTGGACGTATTCCATATGGAAAAGAAGTCCATGGAGTAAAGGAAAACGCGATTCAAGTATCAATTACTTTCCAATGGACGATGTCTTTTGAATGTGAAGGTGGAGTCAAAGTCAAAAAGTGGCTAGGAATCCCATATGACATTGATGCTCATGGAACGGTCACCAAGATTACAGACTTTAAGCTTAGTTTCAGCATCCAAATGATGAAACAAATGACTCCTGAGAAACAAGACGAAGAAGCTAAAAAACCAGTCAAAGACCGTATCCAAGACGCCTATAAGAAACTGAAAGAAAATAAAAACTATTTCCGACCAGGAGACGATAAAGAACAAGTCTCAGGAAACCATTCGACAACTGATTTACTCATCTTTGAAGTCCCATTTGGTTATGTTTTCTCCTTTAAAATCGCTCTTTCTTGGGAAATGACGATCGATATGAACGTCATGTTTAATTACGGTTATACCTCCCACACTGTCGAAAAAGCATTATCTTTTGACACGGATGATGGAGTGGAAAACACCTCGAATACCACAGAATGTAATTCCTCAAGTCATAGCCTTGGCTTAGGTGGAGAACTTTACGCCGAAGGCGGATTTAAATTATCCATCTCCCTTGGCATTGTTGGATTAAGAAAACTCTTCCAAATTGGTGGAGCCCTCTACTTTGGATTCTATTTTGATATCCACGCGATGGGTGGCATCACCTTTGGTGAGGGCCAACCAACATCCTTCTATGGAGGATTTAAATTTGAGGTTGGTCTCATTGGCAAAATCAGTGTCTATTTAGACTTATTAATGGTCTTCCATTGGGAATATAATTTTGCTAGTAAGAAGTGGCCACTAAAAGTGATTGATAGTGGAACATCTATTTTGGGTCTAAAAGGTGATGACTTCACATTAGAAGATTATCGAACAAGCACGAGTGAAACACCATTACTAACTGTCTCCCAGTTTACAACGGATAGCTTTAGTATTGACCTACATACATACAAAACTAGTGACAAAGTTGTTTATAACAATGAAAAAATCTCCCCGTTAACTGTGACATCGAAATCTCCATACATCACGATTGATGTTGAAGCGAGTGAAATTGTCGTTAATGAAAACGCTCCAGCCGAATTTGATGGAGTCTTAACCGTCAGTGTTCATCCTGATTTAGTCTGCTACGCTATGGAAGATGAACCAAGTAAAGACTATAACGTCCACTTTAGAAGTAAAACCGCTCAACGGTTATACTTTGGAGACGACAATAGTCAATCCATCCTTGTTGAAGTTGGTAAAGTTGTACAAATGCCAATGCCAGTAGACGACAGAACTCTTGATAAAGATGTGACATACACTGACATCGAGTATCGTAGCGATACCGGAAGTGCGATGTTTAATTGTCACGTCAATTTACATACATATGATTTCCTCTACTATACAGATGGAATAAATAAATATTCAAAAGGTGATACTTTCCTGATGCCAAATCACGATGTTCACCTCTCTGTCTCATTATATGAGATCACTTATTATCATGTCCGATTCTATAACGGATATGCTGATGGAAGTGATCCTGACTTAGGTCTAATTAAAGACTATGAGGTCCGGGAATACACGGCTGCCCCAGAACCGAGTTTAGAAGAATGTCAAATGGATGGCTATATCTTCTATGGCTGGGATCGTGATTTCTCCTATGTCACATCCAATATGAATGTCTATGGCATTTATGTGACATATTACGAAGGGTAGGTGATGAAAGATGAAATTAAGAAAACTCTATCTAACTACTCTATTAGCGATGTTTGCTCTCGCTGGATGTCAAACTCCTTCCCAAGATGTTGTTGATCTTCTCCCAGAAGACAACGTCATCCAAAAAGAAGGACATAACATTAAGAAAATCGAATTTAAAAACATCCCAGAAGACGGAATTCTTCGTGGAATGTTTGATTCGTATAACATCTATCTTCTTGTCACATATGATGATGATTCAACACTTGAACATCCTCTCACGATGCATTCTTTGTCTCCAGATCTTCGCGATATTCTTGACACGGAAGGTGACCACGTTGTGAAAATCCTCTTTAGAGGACAAGAAGTGGTAACCCATTTTAACATTCTTCCTAGTGGTGCTCTTTATCATGTTGGATATCGTGATTACAAAGGTAATCTCCTACAAATCTTTGAAGTTGAACCAGGACACCAAGTTCCGTTTATTCCAACAAGCCCTGATCGAGCAGAAGATTATTATTGCATCTATGACAACCAGGGTTGGGACACTGATTTAAGTGGTCAAAATATTCATGAAGACTATGAGATTTATCCAAAATATGAGAAGAAATTTAAACGTTCTCACGCCTTTTCTTCTTTGGCTCAAACCGATGCTTTCGAAAACCGTTTCTTAGATAAGTCTTTATCCACGTCTGAGACAGGTTACACCGATACAATGTATTTCCATTTAGGTCGCTTCTATCACGCCCCACTATATGTGGCAAAACTTGCAGAAACAGCTGGAAGTGTCTATCATCATACCGCTTCTAGCCCCTCAATTTCCTTTACTGCTATCTTTGATAGCATTGATCTTACCCCAACCGGATCATATGTTGAATATGTTGGAATCGAAGAGATGATGAAGTCATTTTTGACAAGTCAAATCACCTTTGACGCTAACCAGGATCCAACGCAACTTAATCCGTGGAAAAATGATGATGCGAAGCATATTCTCAGTGGAACTGATGTGAGGTTCCAACCTCGGGCATATGAAACATTTGATGTCGAAACATTACTTCACAATCACACAACAACATATTTTGATAATCTGGAAGGAGAATATGAATTATTTCAGACATATCTTGCCGATTATCTAGTTGAACACGCTGATTATCTAAATGATTTAAAAACAAATGGCTTTAATTTCTCCATTCCAGCATCATCAGATGAAGGT
>JAFSMX010000024.1 GCA_017447725.1 Bacilli bacterium | reverse complement strand
CTTCACGGAGTTCATTAACAAGTTGGTTAATATAAGCCTTCATGTCATCATCTTGGGCAGAACCTAAGATTTCATGGCTATCGAATTCTTTTAATGTCATCTTGCTTTCCTCCTTGTCTTTTCTGTATCGAGTTCTCTTAAGAGATCATTCATTTCATCATCACTAATCTTGCTTTTTGGTTTCTTAGAAGAAACTTTTTCTTCGACTTTTACTTTATTTTCACCAGCAATTTCTGGTTTTTTTCGTGTTGTTTTACGGTTGAGATAGTTCATGGCATCAATGGCTGTTTTTGCGTTTCCTCTAGCTAAAGAAGAAGCGACTTTTTCACAGTAATTGAGGTTTAATGTGTTTTCACATTTCTCTAATGCATAATCAATAATCGCGTTAATTACACCATTGGAGAAACCGTAGTTTTTAGATAGAGATTCCACGATTTGTAAATCGGAATTACTCACCTTAGTATTGTTTTGGAGGATCTTTAAATATTTAGCTGGAACAGTTGAATCCATTAAGCGACATTTCTCACTTATTGGATCATCGCTTTTCATCACACTCATTTCTAGAGAAATGGATGGTTTGTTATTACGAAGTTCTTCTTCAGCTTTAATAGCTAGCTTAGCAAAGTCAATATGTGGAGAGGTTTCAACACTATATAAACCAGCAACAACTGAAGCCATTTGTTTTTCACTAAAACCAAATAATGTTGAATATCGAGCAATTTCTTTTAAGTCACGTTTTCCAACACTTAATTCAGGAATACCTAAAGTATCGGATAAGTATTTAGTAAATAAATCGTCGTTAAAGTTGATACGAATACGTCCTTCATCATGGCCAACAAAGGAGTCTTTAAAGTTTTTCTTAAAGGCGGCATCATCATAGTTTGGATGGAAAATGTCAACAAAGGATGCGCTGACTTCTTCGTAGCCTTGATCAATTGTGAGATTGACTTTGTACCTACTAGCAAGCTTCTTTGTTTCTTTTTCACCAATTGATTGGATGAGTAAACCTTTAAAAAGAACATCATCAAAGAAATCCTTTGGGTTTTTAGGAGCGTACAATACATAAATGTATTGACGTGCTTCGTTTCGATATGAACGAAGTAATCCAACACCTTCAAGCATTCTACGAGCAGAAAGATATTGAGCAGGGGTGAATTGAAGAATATTTAGTAAATGAGTTAACTGATATTCGTTCTCTTCATCCTCGTTTCGTTTCTGCTTTAAAAGGGTGAGATATAAGATGGAAGCATTTGCACCAACAAGAGGTTGGTAAAGTTCAACCATAACGTCTTTATCGACGTTAGAAATAAGAGAAGCTAATTTAATTTGGTAGACATCGGATTGTAAAACGTATTCCATAGTGCCGAAATGATACCACTAATAAATATTAGTTCCAAATCGAAAAATGGCGAAAAATGGCGTTTTTTACACTTTGTGTATAACTTATCCACTACGTTAAACAAAAAAGGATTGATTACATCGAAGAAAGAGGAACTTCTCAACGTGAGTTTGCACAACTTTTCCACAACTTTGTAAAAAATTACATTTTATGAATATAATTATTAGTCGGAATTTTGTGGTAGAATAATTTTATCAATTAGATGTGTTCATCTAAAAGGGAGCATAATCATGAATAAGATTTTAAAAAGAATCCTTATCATCACTGGATGTGTTGTTGGTGCGCTTGTTGTTGGTGCTGGAGGATACGTTTTATACGTTGTTTTATCCTACAATAGATTAGGTAATACTGACCTTAGTGTTGACCGTAAATCAAGCGTTGAAAAAGCCGAAGTTGGTCAAACATATAAAGCCATTTCTTATAACATCGGTTTTGGTGCTTATTCGCAAGATTATACCTTCTTCATGGATACTGGTTATGACGAGGAAGGAAAGCCAACTTGTGGTAAGTACTCCACCGCTAGAAGTAAAGAAGCTGTGTTATTTAACACAAATGGTGCAATTAAGACTATGGTCGATAACAATCCAGACTTCGTTTTGTTCCAAGAAGTTGATACAAATTCAACTCGTAGCAAACACATTAATCAAGACACAATGATCCAAGAGAAATTCACCACTTTTGACCATGTTCATTGTGTCAATTTCCATACCGCATTCCTTCCATATCCGATCACTGATATGCATGGTACAGTTAACGCTGGATTAACAACTATTTCTAGAATCCAAGTTCAGAAAGCAGAGCGTAAGGAATACACCGTTTCTACTGGATTTAGTAAGTTCTTTGATTTAGACCGTTGTTTTGCGGTTCAAGAAATTAGTGTCAATAACGGAAAAACTCTATACATTATTAATTCCCATATGTCCGCCTACGATGAAGGCGGAACAATTCGTCAAAAACAAGTTGAAGAATTTAATGCTTTCTTAAAAGCAGCTCATGATGCTGGTCACTATGTCGTTGCTGGTGGAGACTGGAACCACGATTTACTCTTAAATAACCCAGATTTCCCACAATACACCAAAGATAACAAACCATTTGGAGAAAAGAAGAAAACTCCAGATTGGCTCAATCAATACTTTAACGAAGAACACAAGTCTCCTTTAACCGAAGGATATAGCGTTGTGGCATCAGACAACACTCCAACATGTCGTAATAACGACATCGAGTGGGAACCAGGTAAGACATTTACCTGTGTTGTGGATGGATTTATTGTCTCGGATAACGTCTCTGTTATTTCTCACGCCAATATCCAAACCAAACAAGGCAACAAAGGATACGATGGTTTTGCCTTCGCTGACCACGATCCAGCGATGCTTGAATTTCAGCTTAACTAAGAATTATTTGAATATTTAATCAAATAAGTCTATATTATTAGTGCGTTGATGAAGACACGCTAATTAGAGCTTCTTTCTTAGCGAGGGAACGATAGTGCAAGGTTCCTGAAAGAAACTAGTTAGTACCACTTCGGAGCTTCTAGAAACCAATCTAGACGGTTCTCCCGTTACGAGATTAATGAGTGTATAACATTAATGTTATAAATTAAGGTGGTACCACGTGAAAGCGTCCTTAGAGGGAACGCTTTTTATTTATTTTAGGAGGTAAAAAAGATGGCATTAGATTTCAAAACATTAAACCACTCCACATCACACTTGATGGCGGAAGCAATTGCCAATCTCTATCCAGGAGCCAAATTTGGTTTTGGTCCAGCAATTGATGAAGGATTTTATTACGATATTGATTTCCCAACTCCAATCACCGAAGCTGATCTTCCAAAGATTGAAAAGGAAATGCATCGTATCGCTTCAAGAAACGAAAAATTTGTTCGTGAAGAAGTCACTCGTGAACAGGCTCTCGAGCTTTTTAAAGATAACGAATATAAGATTGAATTAATTAATGGTATCGAAGGTCCAATCACCATTTACCGTCAAGGAAAATGGTTTGATCTTTGTGCTGGCCCACACGTTGAAAGAACTGGTCTAATTAATAACTTTAAGCTTCTTTCCATCGCTGGTGCATACTGGAGAGGTGACTCCAAAAATAAACAATTAGTTCGAATCTATGGCACTTCTTTCGAAAAGAAGGAAGATCTCGAAGAACACTTACGCATCCTTGAAGAACGTAAGAAACGCGACCACCGCTTACTTGGTAAACAACTTGGTTTATTCATGCTTTCTGATTATGGTCCAGGACTTCCATTCTGGCTTCCAAATGGCATGATTATTCGTACCGAAATTGAAAATATGTGGAAGGAAATCCACCGTCGTTATGGCTACTTGCTTGTCGATACTCCAATTATGCTTTCTAAAGAACTTTGGATTACCTCAGGTCACTGGGATCACTATAAGGACAACATGTACATCACCATGGTTGATGAAAATGAATTCGCGATTAAACCAATGAACTGCCCAGGAGCAATTCTTTGTTATAAGAACGATTTACATTCCTACCGTGAACTTCCTCTCCGCTATGCGGAGCTTGGTCATGTCCACCGTCATGAAGCTAGTGGCGCACTTAATGGTTTATTCCGTGTGCGTTCATTTACCCAAGATGATGCTCATACATTTGTTCGTCCAGATCAAATTGGAGAAGAAATTATCTCGATCTTAAAACTTTATGATGAAATTTATTCTATCTTTGGTCTTAACTACAAGATTGAATTATCCACTCGTCCAGAAGAAGGCTATATTGGCGACATCAAGATTTGGGATGAATCCGAAAGAATCCTTGAAGAAGTTTGCCGTAAATCTGGAAAAGAATTTAAGATTAATCCAGGAGATGGAGCCTTCTATGGACCAAAACTTGATTTTAAAGTCAAGGATAGTATGAATCGTATCTGGCAATGTGGAACAATCCAACTCGATATGAACCTCCCAGAAAGATTCGATGTCAGCTACATTGATGACAAAGGCGAAAAGGCTCGTCCAGTGATGATTCACCGCGCTTGCTTTGGTTCAATTGAAAGATTCGTTGGTGTTATTACCGAACACTTTGCTGGTGCTTTCCCACTTTGGTTAGCTCCAGAACAAGTTCACGTTTTACCAGTTAACGATGAATTCCATCTTGAATATGCTAAGAAAATTGTTGATGAATTATCCGCTAAAGGAATTCGTGTCAAACTCGATTCTGCGGAAGATAAACTTGGATACCGTTTACGCAATACACAAGTGAAGAAAATTCCATACACTTTAGTTATCGGTGATAACGAAAAGAATGAAGGAACTGTCACTTATCGTCACTTCGGAACCAAGGCTCAACATACTGTAAAACTCGAGGAATTTGTGGAAATGATTCAAAAGGAAATCTCCAGCAAATCCCTACCGGTTTACGAAGAATAACCGAGAATTGCATAGTTTTTTATAAAGTCAGCGTTTAACGTTGACTTTTTATTTTTATATAGATTTTGCTATACTTTTCTCATGAAAAGAAAATCGCTTCTATTTGGATTAGTTCTTTTTGTGTTGGCTTCGTGTGGCAAAGTCTCGCCAAGACGAAGTACATCCACTTCAACATCAACCACCACTCGACCAGCACCCGGACCTGGATTTTATTTTCTTCCAGCACGTTTAGATATCGACTTAAAAAATGGATCCACAGGAGAGATCTATGTTTTTAATTCATATGCTGGATCAGAATCAATCTCATGGGTTATTCCTAAAACTAGCATCATTAGTTTTGAAAAGATTGAAACAAAAAGTAACGAACAAAATACATATCATGCTTTCAATACAGGATCATTAACCATCTCTGCAACTTGGAGAGACAAAGAAGTAAAATGTGAAATCAATATTGTAAACACTGCAGTCAAGAAAACAAGCGGAACAGAAAAAATCTCTATTTATGCTGTAAATGACTACCATGGGCACGTTAATGAGACTTTTAGTCTCAAACATTATGGAACTTTCATTAAAGAGAAAGTTAATCAACCAAATACACTCTTCCTTGACCAAGGCGATACTTGGCAAGGTTCTTTAGAATCAAACTACAATCGTGGTCGCATGATTACCGATGTTTATAATGCTGCTGGAATGTCTGCAAGAACAGTTGGTAATCATGATTTTGACTGGGGAATTGACGCCCTCGCTCAGAACACCGCTGCTAGTTACCATGGTTATACAACACCAGTTTTAGCGGCAAATGTCTATGATTTTGATTGGGACAGTAAAACAATTGGAACAACTCAACAATCACAAATTGGTAGTGAATATGTCACATTTACGCTTGAATCTGGAATCAAGGTTGGTGTTATTGGAGCAATTAGTGATAGTTGTGAACCAGACATTTGCACACCAAACATCATGACTGTTGAATTTACAAGCATTATTAGCACAATTCAGGAATTATCCGACACACTTCGAATTGATGAAGGCTGTGATCTAGTTATTGCCTCTATGCATGAAGGCTACTTTGATTTCATGGGTACAGAACTAAGTTCTATTTCACCACTTTCACATAAAAAGTATGTTGATTTAGGTTTAAATGGCCACACTCACCAAAGAGAATATTATGAAGAAAATGGTGTCACTTTTGCCCAGTTTGGTAACTACGATAACTACATCGGAAAAATTAACTTAACATATGATTATGTTACCGGTGAGATAAGTCAAACCGATGTTTATACATTAAATACAACTTCTTTATTAGATGATGTTCCAACAATTGATCCAGAAATAAACAAAATAGTTGACCAATACAACGAACAAACTGATGAGATTGGAAAAGAAGTTTTAACAACACAATTACAAGGCGAATTTGATCGATATGGAGCAATGCCTAACTTAGTTTGCAAAGCCATGTATGAAGAAGCAATTCGCCAAGGATATGATGTTTCATATGCTCTTTGTAATATGTCACGTATGGTTTTAGAAGGACCGGTTGTTACTTATGCCTCCTTATACGAAACACTGCCATTTGATAACCTTTGTTACATCGTTGAAATGAGTGGACAAGACGCCTATAACGAAATGCATGCGTCTGGTAGTTTATTTATATACCGAGGAGACAATGAAGAAGCCCGACTTCCGATTGACTCCAGTAAAGAAAAATATACTTTTGTGGTTTTAGACTACATTGCTCTTCATGCTGGGGTGAATCGAGAATACGATTATATTCCAAGTGCTAATCCAATTGCGGAGTTAAAAAAGAACGGAATTTCATTTAATTATCGTGAAGTGACTGCTGATTATATGCGTAACCAAACTGGCGCAATTAATCGTAGTGACTATTCCTCTTATAACATCCGCTACGATCGAAACCAAACAAGCCAAGAAATGGTTATTTCGTAAAAAAGATTTGACAACACATTATATGTGTAGTTAAATATCACTGCAAAACGTAGAAAGAAGAGCGCCCTAACGCTTCTCACCAGATCGATGAATCGATTGGTATACGCTACTAAAACTTATCTAATTTAGTTATGTAGAACGGGCGCACTTCGTGCCCGTTTTTATTACTTGTAAAGGAGATTAAAGTTATTAACTATCCAATCAAACAAGGACCACAACGTCCAAACAAGCAAAATGCTGATCTCATCAATGAAAGAGTTCGTTTCCCAGAAGTTCTCTTAATTGGACCGAATGGAGAACAACTTGGTCGTATGTCTTCTAAAGAAGCTTATGATTACGCTGTTCGTGCCGAACTCGACTTAGTCTGTGTTGCTCCGAACGCTCAACCACCAGTTTGTAAGATTATGAACTATGGTAAATACCGTTTCGAACAACAAAAGAAAGCGAAAGAAAACAAAAAGAAACAACACGTGATTGAGATTAAAGAAGTTCAACTTACTCCACAAATCGGTCAACATGACCTAGAAACCAAGGCTAAAGCAGCTCGTAAGTTCCTAGAGAATGGTGACAAGGTTAAAGTTGGTGTCCGCTTCCGCGGTCGTCAAATGACTCACCTTGATATTGGGGAAGAGACAATGAATAGATTCATTGCTTGTGTCGAAGACATTGCTGTCGTCGAAAAGAAACCAGAAATGGAAGGACGTTGGATGAACGCCGTTATTGCACCAAAAAGAAAGTAGAGGAAAACACACATGCCAAAGATGAAAACAAAAAGAGCATTAGCTAAACGTGTGAAAGTGACTGGTTCTGGTCAACTCAAACGTCATAGTGCTTACACATCTCACCTTGCTCCACGCAAGACCACAAAACAAAAAAGACATTTAAGAAAGGCTTCACTCGTCTCCAAAAGTGACTACACAAGAGTGAAAACCTTAATTCAATAGGAGGTAATGAAGAATGGCTAGAGTTAAAAATAGCGTGACGACACATGCTCGCCGCAAAAAAATCTTAAAAAGAGCTTCTGGTTACTTCGGAAGTAAACACCTCCTCTTCAAGACTGCTAAAGAACAAGTCTTAAGAAGTCTCAGATATTCATATATCGACCGTAAGCAACTTAAATCTGATTTCCGTAAATTATGGATCAAGAGAATTAACGCTGCTTGCCGCTTAAATGATATTTCTTATTCCCGCTTCATTAACGGCTTAAACAAAGCTGGTGTGAAAGTGAATCGTAAGATGCTTGCTGAACTTGCAATCAACGATCCAAAAGCATTTGCTGACTTAGTCGCAATTGCTAAAAAAGCTAAATAATTATATTTAAGCAAAACAAAAGGAACCTTTGGTTCCTTTTTTTATTTTAGAATAATTCGTCTTCTTTTTTAACGTAGATGACTTCGACGTGATCAAGAGCTTCGTTAATTAGAGATTCGTAATCGAACTTTTCTTCGAATTCTTTGGATTTCTCTAATGATGGTTTTGTCTTTGGAGATTTTGGCGCAAAGATCGTACAGCAATCTTCGAATGGACGAATCGAGATCTCATAGGTATCAATCTTCCGAGCAAGCTTAATGATATCTACTTTATCCATCGCTACAACTGGTCTAAGAACAGGCAACGATGTCACCTCATTAATCGTATACATCGATTCAAGTGTTTGTGAAGCAACTTGTCCAACACTTTCTCCAGAGGAGATGGCTGGGCAACGCCTGCGATGTGCTAAGCGATCAGCAAGTCTAAACATCATTCTTCGCATAATTGTAATTGCGTATGATTCATCAGCGTTTCGATAGATTTCTTCTTGAATCTTCGTAAACGGAATGATGTTTAGTCGAATTTCTGGTTGATACTTATTAAGTTTGCTTAATAAATCTTTTAGTTTTTCAATGACTCCAACGTTTGTATATGGAGGAGATGCGAAGTGAATACATTCGATTTTAATTCCACGTCTCATCAGTAGATAAGCGGCAACTGGAGAATCAATTCCTCCAGAAAGCATGTGCATGATTTTGCCACCAACTCCAAGAGGATAACCTCCGGCGGCTGGGTAGGTTTTACAGAAGACATAGGCGCCTTCTTGTCTGATTTCAATTGATAGAAGAATATCTGGATTATGAACATCTACTTTTAAATTGGTGTTCGCCAGAATAACTCCGGCAACATGACGGATAATGTCTTCTGAAATGATTGGGTAAGATTTATCCGCTCGTTTCGCTTTAACCTTAAAGGTTTGACCTTCTTCTTTCTGAATAAGTTCTAAAGAAACCTTTTTAAGGTTTTCAATATCAGGATCTGTTTTATAAACAAGTGATAAGGAGTGAATTCCAGACACATCTTGTAAGACTTCAATTATTGGCTCTGGGTCATTTCCGTTTAAAACGACATAGATATGATCAAACCGCGTTTCAATAGAAACATTAGAAAAATCTCTTAACGCGTTTTTAATGTTATTTGCTAAAACGCGAATAAAATCTTTTTTGTTTTTACCTTTTGTTGATAATTCGCCAAAGCGAACCATAATGTGGTCGTATGTCATCGGATGTTCTCCATTATCTTATTAAATTCGAGCGCGAAGACTAAGGCATCTTCTTATTTATTATCTTCTCCAAACGAAAGTCGAATCGTGTTGTGCGCAAGAACATCGCTTTTACCTAAAGCGGCGACAACATAAGAAGAGGCTTCTTTCTTAGAGTTACATGCGCTAACGCTAGAAACATAGATTCCAACATTAGACAGAGCCTCCACCACAACACTTGCTTTTTTCTTTGTTAAAGAGAAGTTTAAAATGTATGGGCTAGACGATGAAGTTGAGTTTAATTCAACACCATCAACATTTTTAATTTCATCCAAGAATTGCTGGTGAATTTTAGAAATTCGTTGGGATTCTGCATTGATTTTTGCTTGAATTATTTGTAAGGATTTTGCGAGTGAACAACACAATGAAACTGGGACAGTTCCGCTACGAAGTCCATCTTCCTGACCACCACCAAATACGCGTTGTTCAAGTTCAATTTTGTCTTTTAAAACCAAACATCCTGAACCTTTTAATCCGTGGATTTTGTGACCGGAAATAACAAACATATCTATCAAAGAATAATCAATATTATCTTTTCCAACAGATTGGGTTGTATCGGAATGGAAAACGGCTTTTGGATATGCATGAACAATTTGAGAAAGTTTACTCAAATCATTTATTGAACCGATTTCATTATTAGTAGACATTAAAGAAACTAGTATAGTTTCCTTAGTCATTTCCTTTTCGAGTTCAGATGTATCAACAACACCATTTTTACTTACATTTAAGTAAGTAACTTTAAAACCTAGTTTTTCTAAATATCTAAAACATTCTAAAACGGATGGATGTTCAACATTTGAAGTAATGATGTGTTTTCCACGATTTTGATGTTTTAAACAATAACCAATAATGGCTAGATTATTTGCTTCGGTTGCTCCGGAGGTAAAGATAACTTTATAACCTTTGCTGAGTTTTAAAGATTTAAGAATCGATTCACGGGCCTTATTTAAATAAGAAAGAGCTTCAATACCTAATCCATGAATAGATGAGGAATTGCCATAGATTTCACTTTCCATGCGCGTATATAAAGAAACCACCTCGTCATATGGTTTGGTGGTTGCTGCATGATCAAGATAAATTTGATTAGCGTTTCTCATTCGCGTGGACTCGTTTTAAAGCATCTCCAACAGTTGTATAGGCGTTTTCAAATTCTCCAGCACGGAAATATTCTTCGGCGTGCTTCACTAATTCATTAATATCACTTAAGTGGAAGCGATCGCTATTAGCATAGACAATCGCATTTTCAGCTAAAACCATCATGTTATGGTCTTGTTTAACTTGACCATCATCAAGGAGGGAATTACCAAGTTCTTTAATTTCACCAACTTGTTGGTTGACTTGTTCGACATTGATTGGTTGAGCAATTAAACATTTATAAACAGAGTTTAGGAGTTCATACATGTGGTCAAATGGGACGCGGTATTTCTCGGTTACTGATTGAATATTGATTTGGTCAACACGTTTTTCAGCTTCAACAATTTTATTAAAGAATTCGTACACGAGATTATAAGCATTTTCACTATCTTCCTTTAAGGAAACAATGTATTGGTTGAAATCTTCAATCTCACTAATGATTGATTCAGAGGAAGACTTCAGTTCATTCATTTTCTTTAATAATAAAGAATATGGCTGTTTTGTCGCACTATGAATAAATGTGTCGAGAGTTCTTTTTAAAGCGCCAACACGGTTAATTTCGGATTGAATAAAATTAATTTTATTGTGTTGTTCTTCACTAATAACGAAGACCTTAGAAACTTCTGGAATGGTATTACAAAGCTTAATAAAGCTTTTCTCAATTGTACCAACGGTGTTATAAACATTTTCGTTATTTTGTTCAAAATCCACTCGAGCAGCTTTTTCTTCTTCAAAGAGTTTAAAGTATTCATCGATTTGATATGAAATATCATCGAGTTTAGTTCTTACTCCATCGAGGTCAAAATGTTTGATGCGTTTGGTGAGTAAGTCAACTTCCTTTTTAATCTCACTAATCGATTGTTTAACACATAAATGATGAAGAGGATACTTATCCTCAGTCATGGTTTGATAAGCGTTCTCTAAAGAGATTAGTTTTTCTGGAACAATTGTCGTAACTAATGTGCAAAGATCGGGAATAGTAACTAAAATCTTCGCTAATTCCTTAATGATTTCATCAATCTTTGGAAGCACCGCATTTGCTTCATCATATTGGGCAGCCTCAACATAAGCCTCAAATTCTTCGAATAAGGAATCAACATATTTAAAGACTTCCACGAAAGAATCGTTAACTAATGTTAAGTCGGATTGTTTGGCGTAATAATCCTGGCGGATTCGACGAAGTTGTTCCTTCAAGGAAAGAGAAGATTGACGGCAGTTTTCTTCTGGTTTGATGACTTTTAATAAGTCATTGTTTAGAATGTTAACTTCCTTCTCGTAATCCTCCACCGTTTTTAAAACTTTTGGGAGTTCTTGTTTAACAAGTTTGATCTTGTGATCATAATAGAGATCTTTAATATCGTTCACTCTTCTTTGAGCGTTAGCATCAAGATGATCGCGGATTTCTTTGAAACGTTTAACAAACTTGGTATGTGTGTCGACATAAAGAAGATTTGTTCTAGAAATAATTTCTAGACGTTTGACGTATTGGGCGTCTTGACCAATTAATAAAGCGTGTAAATATTGAAAACGACGATCTAAATCGAGGATTGTATGTTTTAAATAGTTGCGTTTAATTATTAAAATAATTACGAATGTTGCAGCTGCAGCAACAAGAATAGATAAGATAATGATTAAGACAAGGATTCCAGTACTCATAACGTCTACTTTCGAAAAAATATTACCATATTTATGTCTTGTTTTCTACAAAAAACAACATCGGAATATGTCCTAATTTTCTCTCTTTTCTTTTAGATTTGCTCCTAATATTTAAATATTAGAAGAGTTAGTATTGACAAGGTTTTGGGTTTTCTTTATTATATAACTCGCATTGTTGAAGCATGTAAATACTGCTTGACTGATGTCTCAACTATCGTGGACAAGTAAGCTTAGCTCAAGGCTGAAAATCAATCTGATGACATCCGAAGCAAGGGATTTACACCTCAAGCTAAATGATGCATTTAGTGAAAGGAGTCATAAATCATGAGATATACTGGTTCAGACTACAAACGTTCACGTCGTCTTGGTTTTTCCACTTTGGAATCTGGTAAAGAACTTGCCAAACGTCCATATGGTCCAGGCCAACACGGTAATGATCGTAAGAAAAAACCTTCCGAATACGGCAAACAATTGCTCGAAAAACAAAAACTCGAACAAATGTATGGTGTCAATGAACGTCAATTCCGTCGTTTATTCATCCTTGCTAAGAAGAGTGAAGAAGTTACAGGCTTAGCCTTCTTCCGCATTCTCGAATCCCGTTTAGACAATCTTGTCTACCGTATGGGATTTGCTAGAACTCGCCGTGCGGCTCGTCAACTCGTCAACCACGGACACATCACTGTCAATGGTAACAAAGTTGATATTCCATCATACCTCTGCTCTGTTGGTGACACGATCGCCATCAAAGAAGGTCATGATCTTGCCATCGTCAAGGCTTCACTTGAAAGCAAACCAGCCTCTGTTGGTTATGTCAAAGTCGATGCTGAGAAATTATCCGGAACATTAGTTCGCGTTCCAGAACGTAGCGAACTTCCAATGGATATTAACGAAGCACAAGTTATTGAATACTACAACAGATTGCTGTAATTCAAATTTGAGCAAAACAAAAGGAACCTGTTGGTTCCTTTTTTCTTTTAGAAATCCGGGATGTTTGGTTCCTGGGTTGTTATTTTATACTGGAATTTGATTGTTCTTGTGGAGTAATCATCTTTATCAGTTATTTCAGTGACAAGGTAGTTTTCGAAGTTATATGTTTTGGTTCGAACAACTTTATTGAGTTGGTTCTTTGATTCAACTTTTTGATATAAAGAGCTTTCGTTGAGACTTCGACTAGTAATCACTTCGGAAGAATCACGGACATTAATTTGGTTTTTGAGAAGATAGATGTAAAGTTTGTTCGCACTTTTCCCACTGCCAACTGCACTTTTAATGCGTGCTTCCCAAACACTTTGTTCATAG
>JAFSMX010000002.1 GCA_017447725.1 Bacilli bacterium | reverse complement strand
CAGTAAAGATGGTGTCGTCTGGTTTAAAGGTAACTGTTGTTCCAGTTTCCTCAATTGGACATTCACCAATCTTCTTTAAATGGTCGAGCGGTTTTCCACCACGACCGAATTTGATGTAGTAAATTCCGCCGTTCTTTTTGACTGTGACTTCTAACCATTCGGATAATGCGTTAACAACGGAAGCACCAACACCATGTAGACCACCGGATACTTTGTATCCACCAGTCTCGCCAAACTTACCACCAGCGTGGAGAATGGTAAAAACGGTTTCAACACCGCTTAAGCCAGATTTGGCGACGATGTCGACTGGAACACCACGACCGTTATCAATAACAGTAATGGTTTCTCCCTTGTTAATTTTGACAATGATTTTGTCACAGAATCCCGCTAAGGCTTCATCGATTGAGTTATCGACAATTTCCCAAACGAGATGGTGTAGACCAGCAGAAGCTGTTGTACCAATGTACATGCCTGGACGTTTACGAACCGCCTCAAGGCCTTCGAGAACTTGAAGATCTTTGGCGCTATAATCAGCGTCTGGACGATCTTCGCTGGATGCGTCGACGTTTAATTCGACTTCTTCTTTAATGTCATCCATTAAGTATTCCTCCTTGTAATATTTTGATGATTGACTACGAATATCGTAGCGTTAGATACATTTAATTCTGTTGCGGTAATGAAGACTTGGTTCATTTTCGCAACAAATATAATCAATCGTTGTCTGTGGATATAATCCAGTTCACTTAATGCGTCATCAAGGACAACGATTGGTTTCTCGCCTTCATCTTCAATTAAGAAGTATGGAGCGAGTTTTAAGGCGATAACGACTAATCGGTTTTCGCCTTGGGAGCCGTGTGTGGCGATGTCTTTTCCATTAAGACTAAGTGAGAAGTCTTCACGATGGATACCAATCTGGGTCGCTTTATGTTTAATATCGCTTTCCAGGTTTTTTTCGTACGCACGCGCACACGCCTGTGAGAATTTTTCATCCATTCTTATGAATGGATTATAATTCAAGACTGCCTCGTCATCGTCACCTTTTACGGCTTTTACAATTTTTGAGAGAATTTTATTAATCTCAGAAATATAAGCTAGACGATAACGGACGATTTGTTCTTCAACCTCAATTAGTTTTTTAGTGACAACATCGAGATGGATTTTGTCAATTTCTTCTCCTTTCAGAATGGAATTACGTTCCTTAAGAAGTTTTTCAAACTCAATGAGGTTCTCCAAGTAAACAGGGGATTTCTTAGAGAGGTTAATGTCGAGATAATTCCTTCTCACCAAAGGTGAATCATGGAACATCAGTGCGTCTTTTGGTTCAAAGACGATGACATTAATTAGTTTTGATAGATCAGAAATCCGTCTCACTTGTTTCCCATTGCAGGAAACTTTCTTACTGGAAGAGGTCATTAGAGCAACGATTTCTTTACGAGTGGTGAGATTGTCCACTACCGCCTCAATCGTGGCAAATTGGCGCCTTTCCTTTATCAAATCATTGATTTCTGATGTCCTGAACGACCGAGCTAACGACAGATAATAGATGGCTTCAACAATATTTGTCTTACCTTCTGCGTTATCTCCGACGATGACGTTTAACTTTGGGGAAAAGACAAGTTCAACGTGATCGTAGTTCCGGAAATTCCGAAGAGTTAACTTAGAAACAATCATTTGGAGATTATTTCGTAAACAACATTTTCGATTTCTAACTCGTCACCTGGTCTTAGTTTACGACCACGACGATGATCAGGTTCCTTATTGACTAAGATCTCATGAGTCGAGAGATAGAATTTCGCATCACTACCAGAACTAACCACATCAGCAAACTTTAAAAATTGACCAAGTGTGATGTATTCGGTTTTAATCGAAATTGGAACCCTTTTTTGTTTCATAAAAAAGCTGTTTTTTAACCCTCGAGGAACATTTTATCATATATAAAATAAAAAGGGAATAATAAATTCCCTTAATATTCCATATGTTTAGAATGTATGATTTTTCAGTATTTTAAGCACGTAATGGAGTGACTAACATATCGATGGAGTCATCTTTGTCGTTTCTAACAACAAATGGCTTCATTTCGCCGATAAAGGCAATTGTCACATCCTCAGATTTGTTTGCACGAATCGCATCGGCAACAAATGAAGCGCGGAAACTGATTTCGAGGTGATCTCCAGAGAACTTAAACATGGAGAGTTTTTCATTCGCGGAACCAACTAATGAACTACGAGAAATCATTTCAGCTTCGTCTTCATCAAGAATGAGCTTAATAACACCATCATGATCAGCGCTTAAAAGAGAGACACGTTCCATCGAGGACAAGAACTCACGAGCATTAACTTCCAGGAAGTAATTGAAAGTCTTTGGAACGATGTGTTTTGTGTTTGGATATTCGCCATTGATTAAGCGGGTCGAAATTGTGGTTCAACCGAACTTAAAAATGGCTTTATTGTCGCTTACAGCGACACTTACAAATTCTTCATTCTCAAAACTGCGGACAATATCAACCATCTTTTTGGCTGGAATATTCGCCACGAAATGAGCATCAGAATCGATCGCAACTGACTTACGAGCAAGACGAGCAGTGTCGGTTGCTGTGGCAGTGAGTTTTCCGCCCTCGGCGTCAAAGTTAATTGCGGTCAAAATCGGCCTTGTTTCCTTCATAGAAGCCGCGAAAGATGTTTGGTCGACTAAATCCCTGATGTCGTTTGCTTTGACCTCGATAAAGCCGTTTGAGACAGTGAGGTCAATTTGTGGGTATTCATCACCACGGATAGAATTTAATTTGAAGTTTGCTTTAGAGTCTTCAATTTTTAAAATTGAGTTATCAACGAGTTCAAGTGTAATGTATTCGTCTTCCATGTGGCGAACAACTTCAAGAACTAGTTTACATTGGACACAAGTTTCACCAAATTGAGCATTACGGATGATTTCTTTTTCATCAATCATGTAAGGCACAACTGTGGAAATGATAATGTTGTTATCTGATCCGATTAAAACTAATCCTTTTTCACATAAATCTAATTTCACATTGGAAAGAATTGGTAGTTCAGCTTTTTGTGGAATGGCTTTACTAACCATTGTTAATCCTTTAATAAATTGTTCTTTTTCAATTACGCAACGCATATGTAATCTCCTTATATAACTTATACATTTATTTACTTATTAAATATTAATAATTATAAGCACTGTGGATATTGTGGATAACTGTGATTTCACTATTCATTTTACCATACAAATCCTCGCGCGCACATATTTAATATAAGATTTAAGCTTTTAGATTGGCTTTAATCTCATTTACAGCCTGTTGTAGAGCAGTGTTAGTTTTCAAGGTTTTTTCCACTTTTGTTACACCATTCATCACAGTTGAGTGATCCTTGCCTCCAAACAAGTAACCAATTTTTGTAAATGGCGTATCAAGCATCACTCGGATGAGATACATTGCAATATGGCGAGCAAGTGCGATATCTGCTTGACGACTTGGACCGGTTAATTGGGAAGGCATTAAATTGTAATAATCCGCTACCGTTGAAATGATTCTTTGCTCGGAAAGCTTTGCTTTCGCATCCTTCACATTCACAAGGGATTGCAAGGCTTCCATCGCTGTTTCAAAACTAATGTATTTTGTTGGACGGTAGTAGGAAGTGTAATAAATCAATTTGTTTAGAGCTTGATCGATATCACGAATATTCTTGGAGAATTTTTCAGCGATAAATTCAATCACCCTTGGATCAAAAGCTTCTAAAGAAATTGGGCTATTATCAATCTTTGACTTGATAATATTTACACAAGTTTGCACATCTGGTTGACCAATAGAAACGGTTAAACCTTGGACGAATCTTGATTTTAATCTTTCTTCGAAACCTTTTAAATCTTGTGGATGGCGGTCACTTGTAATAACAACCTGTTTTCCTTGATTTAAGTAGTGGTTGAAGATGTTAAAGAAGAATTCGGATGTTTTCTCTTTAGTTGCAAGATATTGAATATCATCCATTAACAAGACATCGTAACTCTTAATAAATGCAGATAAAGAATTTGAGTCTTTAACGTATGTGACATATTGTTCAATAAAGTCATTTGCTTCGCAATATAAGCATCTTTTACTTGGATCATGGTCTTTGATTTCGTTCGCAATTGCATAAAGCAAATGTGTTTTTCCAAGACCTGGATCAGAGTAAATAAATAATGGGTTGAAAGATTTGCCAAGATTATTTGCAACAAATATTCCGGCTTGTTTAGCTTCTAAGTTCGAAGATCCACTGACAAAGTTATCAAATGTTAAAGCGGGATTTATACTCACATTTTTGAAAAATTGAGGTTCATCTTTTTCTAGAGGAGCAGTTTTCTTTAAACTTTCGCTATGTGCAAAACTCACTTTGACTGGTCGTCCAACAACTTCTTTTACGGTTTGATCGACAATATTTTGGTATTTTGATGTCAAAATTACTGCCGCCAAATCGGTTTCTGTGGCGACGATCATCACATCGTTCTCGAACGAATAAATACGAGTTTTTTCTAAGAAAACATCAGAAACACGTTGGTCTCCAATGCGTTCTTCGAGTAGTTTTTTAATCTTTGCCCATAAATTAGATAATTCAGTAATTGTTTCAGGCATGTTTTATTCCTCGTTGGACAAAATTATATACTCGCGCACACTAAATTTAAATAAGAAAATTAAGCAAAAAAATGACCAAAACACACTTTTCCACAATTTTGGGTTAAAAAAACTCCGATAAACACTAAATTATTCATAGTTATCCACAATTTTCAACATCTTAAAAATTTGTGTTAAAAGTTATTCATACCTAACTTGTGAATTCTTTTATCAACTGAAAAGAAATTAACATTTAAATTACTAGAAAAATACCGAATATATCGAAATTATTTGATTTTTTAACATTCAAAAACATGTAACTTTCCACATAATGTGAATAAAAAATTTTTTGTGGAAAAACACTTTTGTACATTGTCTAAATTTGGTCGAAAATGTGGAAAATTGTGAAAAATTACAAAAAACACGAAAAATTCGGTCATTTTCCTAGTTTTCCTAAATTAATTATTTTGACAGTTCGCGTGTATGTATGTATAATTTTGCTCGCGTGTTCAAAACGAACACAAGGAGACAAATTATGAAAAGAACATACCAACCAAGTAAGACCCACAGACGTAATGTCCATGGATTCCGTCAAAGAATGGCCACCAAAAATGGTCGTAAAGTTTTAGCTGCTCGTCGCAGAAAAGGAAGAGCGAAATTAACCGCTTAATTTTTCAATGAAAGTAATTAATCGAGTTAAAAAATACGAAGAATTCCAGAAAATTATTAATGAAGGATCTTTAATTCGTAATGACTCGTTTAATGCTTACTATCTAAAAGTTACCGCATCCTTTTCTAGATTTGGAATTTCAATTCCAAAGAAAAGTGGTAACGCAGTTGTACGTAACCGCATGAAGCGTCAAATACGCGCTGCGATTAGTGCATCATGTGATATGACAATTCCTTATGATATTGTCTTAATTGCTAGAAAAGGCTACGACATCAATAATTATCAAAAAACACTAGCCGATGTCGTTGATGTGATTAAAAAAGTAGGATAAAAACGTGAAAAAATTACACAAATTCGGATTAGCCTCATTTGCTGTTGCTCTTGGAGCAATTGTTTTATCCGGCTGTACTGCTAACTTCTGTTCAGTGAAAGAAAAGAGCCGAATTCTTTTCGCTATTGAACCAGGTGTTTCGAGATATTACAACTCGGAAGCAGAAGCAAATGAAGCCAAAAACACTGAAAAGTATACTTATCCTGTCACAATTAAAGTTCCAGATACCAATGTTTGGCAGCTTGTCGAACAAGAAGGAAGTAACTACACCAAGTCTAAACAGTTGAATACTGTTGTTGATGCTGCTCAAAAAGCAAATGTTGTTGTTCCTAGCGCAAGTTATTTTGCTGCTTTAGATCGTGCTGTTCTCAAAGATGCTATTGATCAAGCTAAAGCAATTGAAACCGACAATGTTGAATCTGGTTATTTTGATGATATTGATAAGGAAAAAGTTGAACGTATTTTAACTGATTATGGTTATTTAAAATACTTTGGTACAACAACAAAGAAAGACAAAGCAGTCGACACTCTTTGGGTTAACTTTGATAGCGTTAACAATCAACTAATCAGAGATTACGGAGTGGAAAATTGTGCTAACAACGACTTTAGAGGCATCTACAAAAAGACTCTTGAAACCGCCATTAATAACAATCGTGCATGTATCACAAGTGTAAGTGGTACATATGGCGCGTATGGACAAGATAAGATTGAAGTTAAGATTGATGGCAAGAGTTGGGGTTATGCATGGGGACAAGGCGGAGCTGTTATTGAAGGCTTAATCGTCTACCCAGTTTCCTGCTTAGTTGATGTTTTTGCTGGCGCCTTTAGTGGTCATAACCCAGCAAACTACGCTAATGGTGTTCCACAAATCTTAGCTTTGTTACTTGTAACAATTATCGTTCGTTTATTCATTTTCTTAGTGTCATTTAAGTCAACTATGGCACAACAAAAAATGTCTCAACTTCAACCTGAATTACAAAAGATTCAAGCGAAGTATCCAAATTCGAACACAAATCCAGCTCAAAAACAAAGAGTTGCTCAAGAGCAAATGGCTCTTTATAAGAAACATAAAGTCAACCCATTATCCTCTTTAATCGTCTTAATCGTCCAATTCCCAATCTTTATTGGTGTGTGGGGCGCTATGACAGGTAATGCAATTCTTTCCACAGGATCTTTCTTAGGTCTTAATCTATCAACATCAGTTTGGGATGCTTTAACAAACGCTAACCCAGTCTGGTCAGGTGGATGGTGGTGTGCTTTAGTCCTCTTCATTTTGATGGCTGTAGCACAATTCTTAGCTATGAAAGTTCCACAATGGATTCAAAAACGTAAAGCCAAAAAGATTGCTCGTTTAGGTAAAAACCCTGCTCAAACTCAACAAAATAGAACAATGAATATTGTTTCTTGGGTCATGTTAATAATGATTATCTTTATGGGATTCACACTTCCAGCAGCCATGGGCTTCTACTGGTTCGTTGGTGCTCTTGTTTCATTAGCACAATCCCTCATTACCAACGCAATCTTCTCAAGAAAACGTAAATAGGAGAAATATATGAAAAGTTATACTGCTAAAACAGTTGAAGAAGCAGTTGCATTAGCAAGTGAAGAACTCGGAATTCCAGCTGATAACGTGATTTTCCGTGTTATTGATGAAAAGAAAGGCCTCCGTAAGAAAGCCGAAATTGAAGTCTACGAACTCACTGATGCTATTGAATATAGCCAAGAATACATCAAAAGTGTTCTCGAATCTCTTGGTGTCGGCGATATCAAAACAAAAGCTTCTTTAGAAGATGATATTATTCGTATCGAAATCGATACCGATCACAATCCAATTTTAATTGGTAAAAACGGTGTCACATTACAAGCATTAAACGAACTCGTTCGTTTGGCTGTCTCCGGTAAGTTCCATCACAGATTCAGAATTCTTCTTGATATCGGTGATTATAAGAACTCTAAATATTCACGTGTTGCTTTCTTAGCACGTAAAGCCGCAAAAGAAGTTCAAAAGACCAAAGTTGATGCAACTCTTGATCCAATGCCTTCTGATGAAAGACGCATTGTTCACAATGCCCTCTCCGAATTCTCTCACATCAAGACTGAGTCTTCTGGTGAAGGACATCATCGAGCTGTCACAATTAAATACGTTGATTAATAGAGATTTATAATCTCTATTTTTCTTATATATGGAAACGATTGTTGCTTTAGCTAGCGCACCAATGAAGAGTGCTTTATCCATCATTCGTCTTTCTGGAGACGATTGCTTTAATGTTGTTTCAAAAGTTTTTAGTAAGGATTTAACAAAAACAAAGAAAAGAGACATTCATTTTGGTTTAATCAATGATGGATATAAAGATATCGACCAAGTTGTTTTATTGACTTACGTTGCACCACATTCGTTTACTGGTGAAAATTCAGTTGAAATTATGTGTCACGGCTCAATGTTGATTGTTAACGAGATTATTACAGCATTAATCCAAAACGGCGCAAGAATGGCGGTAAATGGTGAGTTTTCATCACGTGCCTATCTCAATGGGAAAATTGATTTAATTCAAGCTGAAGGCATTAACGATATGATTAACGCAACAAGTGAAGAAGCGAAAGATATGTCGATGTATGCTTTGACTGGTGAAACATCCAAAATTTTCCTTCCGATTCGCAAAAATATCGGTGAATTGCTAAGTAAAATTGAAGTAAATATCGATTATCCAGAATATGAAGACATTGAAGAAATAAGTAAAACTGAAGTTGTTCGAGTTTGTTCAAAAATTAAAGCAGATCTCAAGGATTTAATCGATGTTGGTGAAAAAAACCGCATTTATCTTGATGGTGTTAAAGTCGCCATTGTTGGTAAGCCAAATGTCGGTAAATCCTCATTGCTTAATGCTTTAATTCACGAAGATAAAGCAATTGTTACCGAGATTGCTGGAACAACTAGAGATATTGTCGAAGGTCGTTTTAATTTAAATGGTGTACCTGTTTATTTATACGACACGGCAGGTTTACATGAGTCGGAAGATAAGATTGAACAAATTGGTATCAACAAAGCAAAAGAAGTTATTAATAAAGCGGATTTAATTCTTTTTGTGATTGATGAAACAGGAATCGATGACGATTTATTTAATTTAATTAAAGATAAAAAGCATCTTCTTGTTTATAACAAGGCAGATATCCTAAAAGTTAAAGATGGACACAACATTTATGTTTCCGCTATTGATGGAGATGTAAAACCACTTCTCGATGGAATGGTAAAAATGTTAGAACTTGATGGTATTAGTGTTAAACCATCATTTACAAATACAAGACAACTCGGTTTGCTAAAAAACATTGTTAATCATATTGATTTAGCGATTAAAGATGCTGAAAACGATGAACCAACTGATTTAATTTCAGCGAGTTTGATGATTGCTTATAACTACTCCCTTGACCTTTTAGGCGAGAGTAATAAAAACGATTTAACAGACGAAATTTTTTCAAGATTTTGTGTTGGAAAATAATAATGATAGATTCGCATTGCCACATTAACGATCCTTCATTTAAAGATCATCCAGAAGAATATATCAATTTAGGAAAAAGTGCCGGAATTGCGGAGTTTTTAGTTGTTAGTTACGATGAAAAATCTTCAAGAATTGCTGTGGATATCGCAAAAAACTACTCAGAATGTTTTGCAGCCGTTGGAATTCATCCTTCTGATGTGAAGCGCATGAAAAAAGGCGATTTAGAATCGATTGAAAAACTTGCTAAAAATGATCGAGTTTTAGCAATTGGAGAAATCGGTCTTGATTACTATTGGGATAAAGAAAAAGAAGTTCAGGACCAGCAAAAAGAATTCTTTATTAAGCAAATTGATATTGCGAACAAACTTAACAAACCAATTTCTATTCATTGTCGTGATGCGTATGAAGATTGCTATGAAATCTTAAAATCTCATCCAGTTAACAAAGGCGGTGTTATGCATTGTTATGGCGGATCTCCGGAGATGGCAAAAATGTTTATTAAACTTGGATTTGTTTTAGGCTTTGGTGGAACTTTAACATTCAAAAACGCACGAAAGCCAAAAGAAGTTCTCGAATCAATTTCGGATAAAGACTATATCTTGGAGACAGACGCTCCTTATTTAGCTCCTGATCCATATCGCGGAAAGCAAAATCATTCAAAATACCTACATTTAGTTAGAGATAAAATTGCTGAATTACGAAATATTTCAGCTGAGGAAGTTGATCGCCACACTACAGAAAATTTCAACCGTATTTTTAGATGAAAAAGAAAATTAATGGAATTATTGTCGTAGAAGGAAAGAGTGATGTAGAGCTTCTTTCTTCATATATTGATGCGGAATTTGTAATAACAAATGGTTCAGCAATTAGCGATGAAACAATCGCTTATTTAAAGAACTCAAACAGAGATATCTATGTCCTAACAGATCCTGATTTTCCAGGAAAGAAAATACGTGATGAATTAAGTTCAAACATTGCAAATTTAAAACACGTATTTATTAAGAAAGAAAACTCAATTAAGCATGGCAAAGTTGGTGTTGCAGAAGGCGATATAAACGAAATCTTAGAAGCAATTGAAAATGCCTACGAAGAAAAAGAAACAAGTATTGGAAACCTTACCATGTCTGATTTAAATGAAATGGGACTAACCGGATCGAACGATTCAAGAGCTAAACGCGATTTGATTTGTGATAAATTACATCTTGGGTTCTGTAACGCAAAAACCTTTTTAAAAAGATTAAATAACAATGGAATAACAAAGGAAGAATTAAGAAAATATGTTGGATAAATCAAAATACTTTGACGAAGTGAAATCATATAAATTCATTGCCAATAAGTCGCTTGGTCAAAATTTTTTGGTTGATTCTTCGATCGCTGAAAAGATTGTTGAAAAGTTAGAAGTAAATGATTCTGATAATGTTTTAGAAATTGGTGCTGGATTAGGATCTCTTTCATATTTTCTGGCTCAAAAAAGTGGCAAAAAAACACTTATCGACATTGATGAAAAAATGTTGGGGTTTTTACAGGAAAAATACAAAAATGTGCCAGATTTGCAGGTAAAAAGGCAAAATATTTTGAAGGCAGAATTAGCGGAATACACCAAAATTATCGGTAATCTTCCTTACTATATAACATCCGGAATTATTGAACACATTTTACTTAACGCAACAAACGCAAAGAAAGTTGTTTTAATGTGTCAAAAAGAGGTTTATCCAAAACTAACACAAACTAACATTAGTCCTCTATCAATATTACTTAATTATGTCTCCACCATTTCTTCGCCAATGAATGTTTCTAGAAACGCGTTTGCTCCAGTTCCGCATGTTGATTCGGTTGTTTTTGAACTAAACATCAACGAAAACATAAAGGACAAAAGCAACAAAGAAGTTTATAAATTGATGTGTAAATTGTTCTTACACAGACGTAAAAACATTCTTAATTGTCTTTCAACTGTTTGTAAAACAAAAGAAGAAGGAAAAGCCGTTTTAAATAAATGCGGATTAAACGAAAATCTTCGCCCTGAACAACTGAGAATCGAGGATTTCCAAAATTTATTTGAGGTATTGCAGTCACTTTAAGGACTCAATAAAATATTGCATATGTATATCAAAGCCTACGCTAAGATTAACGTTTATCTTGATGTATTAAAACGTAATGAAGATGGTTATCATGACCTCGATATGGTGATGCTTCCTTTGGAGCTTCATGATTCAATCGATTTTGAACATGTTCCATTTTTATCTGATTGCTATGTTACCTGTGATCATGTTGAATTGCAGGAAACAAAATATAATTCCATCAATCTCACCCTTAAAGAGATGAAAGAAAAGTACAGAATTGATGAAAATTTTTCAGTATTAGTTCATAAAGAAATCCCAATTAGTGCTGGGTTAGGTGGAGGAAGTTCTAATGCTGCCGCCACAATTAGAGCACTTAATGAAATTTGTAAACTAAATATGCCTTTAGAGGATCAACTTGCAGTTGGCAAAAAGATTGGTGCAGATGTTCCTTTCTGCGTTATTAATAAACCAGCCCACGTTCAAGGTATTGGAGAAAAGATTGAGCTTATTGATGTTAAGAAAAGATATTTTGTTTTACTTGTAAAACCAAGTCTTGGATTATCAACAAAGTTTGTCTTTGAAGAATCTGATAAAGATACTTATGAACACGGAAATGTTGAAGATGTTATCAAAGCGCTAAAAACTGGCGATGATAAGTTACTTGAACAATCAATGTTTAACGGATTAGAAAAAACATCTATTCGTTTAGTACCTGAAATTCAAGATGTGAAAAATCGTCTTCGTATGGAAGGTTTTAAGATGGTTTTAATGTCTGGCTCAGGAAGCTGCGTGTTCGCATTAACCGATGATCAAAAATTAGCTACCCAGAAGTACCACAAGCTTCTTAAGGAAGGATACGAAGTCTACTTAACAAGGACTTTAAAATTAAAATAAGATGCTTTATATCCGCTGTTATAACAAAAACGTTTATATTGATGACGAACTAGTTGGTTATATTTCCCCTGATGGAGACATGTTCGCTCAAGGACATAAATTTGGTTCACTTTCTCCAGATGGTGACATCTATATTCAAGGAGAGTATGTTGGATATATCGAAGACAATGATGAAATTATTGTCCATGGAGAACCAGCCGGATTTGTCTCGTCTCAAAACGATTTATGTTTCAAATCAGCAGCCTTAATGAGAAGAGAAAATTATTAAGGTTTTGCAAAAAATATCTAAGAATTGCATGAAAAAAGGTCCCTGACGAATCAGAGACCTTTTTAGTTTGTTTGTTGACTATTTCTTGTTGCGAATAGCAGCTTGAGCAGCAGCTAAACGAGCAACTGGCACACGGAATGGTGAGCAGGAGACGTAGTCAAGACCAACTCTATGGTAGAAGTCGATGGAGTTTGGTTCACCGCCAGTTTCACCACAGACACCAATGTGGAGGTCTTTTCTTGTTGAACGTCCAGCTTTGACAGACATATCAATAAGTTTTCCAACACCACGTTGATCAAGTGTCTTGAATGGATCTTCTTCTAGGATCTTAGCGCCATAATAATCTGGTAAGAACTTAGCAGCATCATCACGGCTGAATCCGAATGTCATTTGTGTTAAGTCGTTTGTACCAAAGGAGAAGAATTCGGCTTCTTGAGCGATTTCATCGGAGAGTAATGCTGCTCTCGGGATTTCGATCATTGTACCAACATGGTATTTAAGGTTAACTCCAGCTTCTTTAATAATCTTATCAGCGGTGTCGCAGATAATCTTCTTAACGAATTTGAGTTCCTTAACTTCGAGTACGAGTGGTACCATGATTTCTGGTTCAACTTTGATACCTTTCTTAGTCACGTTAATCGCAGCTTTAATGATAGCTTCGGTTTGCATTTCGCAGATTTCTGGATATGAAACAGCTAAACGGCAGCCACGGTGACCCATCATTGGGTTGAATTCGTGTAAGTATTCGATACGAGCTTTAACTTCTTCAACTGTACGACCAGTTGCTTTAGCAAGTTCTTCGATCTTATCTTCTTCTTGTGGAAGGAATTCGTGTAGAGGTGGATCGAGTAAACGGACGTTGACGTTGAGTCCTTCCATGGTTTCGTAGAGGGCTTCAAAGTCACTTTGTTGCATTGGTTCGAGTTCGGCTAATGCAGCTCTTCTTTCTTCGACAGTATCAGCAAGAATCATTTTTCTCATAGAGAAGATTCTGTCTTTGTCGAAGAACATGTGTTCGGTACGGCATAAGCCAATACCTTCAGCACCGAATTCACGGGCTTGTTTGGCATCTCTTGGAGTGTCGGCGTTTGTACGAACTTTTAATGTACGTGCAGCGTCAACCCATTTCATGAGACGTCCGAAGTAACCAGCAGAGAGGTCTGGCATAACTTTCTTGATGGAACCAAGGTAGACTTTACCAGTGTTACCATCGAGAGATAATTCGTCTTTGTCGGTGTAGACTTTACCATTAATGGTAATTGTACGAGCTTCTTCATCAATGAGAGCTTCTTTACAACCACAGACGCAGCATTTACCCATACCACGGGCAACGACGGCAGCGTGTGAAGTCATACCACCACGCATTGTGAGAATGCCTTCAGCAGCAACCATACCAACAATGTCTTCTGGACTTGTTTCGGCACGAGCTAAGATAACTTTTTCTCCGTTAGCGTGACGTTTTTCAGCTTCTTCAGCAGTGAAGGCAATCTTACCTGTACCAGCGCCTGGGCCAGCAGCTAAACCTTGAGCGATTTCTTTAGCTTTTGCTAAATCATCTTTATCGAAGTTTGGAAGAAGGAGTTTGTCGAATGACACTGGGTCAATACGTAAGACGGCTTCTTCTTCGGTGATTAAACCTTCGTCAACGAGATCGCAGGCGATCTTAAGAGCAGCTGCAGGTGTACGTTTACCATTACGTGTTTGTAAGAAGTAGAGTTTTCCGTCTTCGACGGTAAATTCCATATCTTGCATATCACGGTAGTGGTGTTCCATTAACTTAATGGTCTTAACGAATTGTTCGTAAACTTCTGGCATACGTTTCTTAAGTTCTTCAATATGAAGAGGAGTACGAATACCAGCGACAACGTCTTCACCTTGTGCGTTTGGTAAGTATTCAGCTGAAATTTTATTTTCACCTGTACCTGGGTTTCTTGAGAAAGCAACACCAGTACCAGATGTTTCACCCTTGTTACCAAAAGCCATTGATTGAACGTTAACAGCAGTACCCCAAGAATATGGAATGGAGTTCATCATACGATAGACGTTCGCACGTGGGTTATCCCAAGAACGGAAGACTGCTGTAACAGCTTCGAGTAATTGAACTTTTGGATCAGATGGGAATTCTTCGTTGAATGTTTTCTTGTAGTAAGCTTTATAAGCTTTAACAAGTTCTTTTAATTGTTCGGCTGTAACTTCTGTATCGAGTTTATAGCCATTCTTTTCCTTGAGTTCGTCAAGCATCTTATCCATTTCAGTACGTGGATGTCCTTTGGCGATGTTTGTGAACATAAGGATGAAACGACGGTAGCTATCAAATGCAAATCTTTCGTTTCCTGTTTCTTTCGCTAAAGCAGCAACTGTAACATCATTTAAACCAAGGTTTAAGATGGTGTCCATCATGCCTGGCATTGAGACTCTAGCACCAGAACGGACAGAAACGAGAAGTGGGTTGTGATCTCCACCGAAATTCTTTCCTGTTTCTTTTTCGACTTCTTTGATGTGAGCATAGATGTCATCAACGATTTCTTTAGGAAGTTTTTTACCACTGTCATAGTAAAGGTTACAAGCTTCTGTTGTAATGGTGAATCCTTGTGGAATTGGTACACCAATGCTGGTCATTTCAGCAAGACCGGCACCTTTACCACCTAACAACTCTTTGCCTAAACCATGGGCTTCTTTGAAGTTGTAGATGTACTTTTTTGCCATATTATTCCTCCTAAGCGACAATAATATGTGTTTTAACACACGTATATAGATTACACGCGGGGAGAAACGCCCGCAAATACTTTATTTTTGAAATCGGTTTCAAAGAATGTGCTAAAATACCAAATATGAACGAAAAACTTATCTTAACAATTGATTTTGGAACGCAGTCAGTTCGTGCTGGTTTATTCAACAAAAAAGGAGATGCTATTGACATAGTCAAAAAGTCATACGAACCTCCTTATTTTAGTCAAAAACCAGGTTATGCTGAGCAAGATCCAAATT
Organism: Bacilli bacterium; assembly: GCA_017447725.1. GTDB lineage: Bacteria > Bacillota_I > Bacilli_A > RFN20 > CAG-826 > Fiminaster. Next base: position 26,855 of record JAFSMX010000002.1, on the reverse strand, counting down.
ACTACTACAAAAAGCTATGTGAAGCGACAAAAGAAATCGTCGCAAACAACAAAGACAAAATGCAGGATGTGATTGGTATCAACATGTGCTGCTTTAGAGACTCTGTTGTACCTCTAGACAAAGATAATAAACCTCTTCGCCCAGTGATTCTTTGGCTTGATGAAAGAAGAGCTAAAGGATTAAAGAAATTACCAGCTCTTTCTAGAGCGATTTTCAAACTTGTGGGAATGGGTCCAACTATTGAATTAAATCTCAAACGTTCAATGAGTCGCTGGATTCAAGAAAATGAACCAGAAATTTGGGAAAAGACAGATAAGTTTATGATGTTATCAACGTATATTACGTTGTTATTAACCGGTAGATATGCTGATTCACCATGTGCTCAAGCTGGTCACCTTCCAATTAATTTTAAAAAAGGTGTTTGGTACAAACACGCTGATAAACACCTGAAGGGACAAATTTTTAATGTTGATAATAAAAAACTTTGTGAACTTGTTCCTGTTGGTGGTGTAATTGGAACAATCACTGAACAAGCCGCCAAAGATACTGGATTACCAGCAAGACTAATGATGTTTTCCGGAGGCTCTGATAAATCTGCAGAAACTCTTGGTTTAGGTGTGATTGATGATAGGAGTGCTTCCATTTCCTATGGAACAGCATGCACGGTTGAAGTGCCAATCAAAAAATATAAAGACGCTGAACCGTTCTTACCTGCTTATCCAGCAATTATTCCAGGTTACTATAATCTTGATGTTCAAGTTTATCGTGGATATTGGATGTTAAACTGGTTTGCCCGTGAATTTGCTGGAAATCCAGCTGATGTTGAAAAACAAGTTCAATCTCAGGTTAACCTTGAGGAACTTAATGAAGAAATGCTTCAAATTGAACCTGGTTGTAATGGATTGGTCCTTCAACCATATTGGGGACCAGGTTTAAGAAGACCTCTAGCTAAAGGCGCAATTATTGGCTTTTCAGAAACTCATACAAAAATCCACTTCTATCGTGCGATTATTGAAGGAATTGCATATTGCTTACGTGAAGGTTTAGAACTTTTTGAAAAGAAAAGACTTCATCACAAAATTGAAAAGATCAGAATTTCTGGTGGTGGTTCGAATAGTGCTGCTATTTGCCAAATCACAGCCGACATCTTTGGTTTGCCAGTTTCAAAAGTTCAAACAGGTGAATGCTCTTCGCTTGGTGTAGCTATTGCTGGATTCCTTGCTGCAGGCGAATTCAAGAGCGTTGAAGAAGCAGTCGAATCGATGGTTCATCAATCAACGGAATTCTTACCAAATAAGGAAAATCACGAGAAGTATGATTACTTATTTAGACATGCTTATATGAAGATGTATCCACGTCTAAAAGACATCTATAAAGATATTAAAAAATTTGCTGATAAAAATTAAAAATAAAAACGGTTTGCTTGATTAGTTAGCGAACCGTTTTTTTAATGAAGATTTGCATCAAGTTATCAACAGGCACAGTTTCAATTTTATAGGACTTTTGCAATAGTTTTTTCAGCAAAACCCCATTATTTTGCTCAATATAAATTGATGCTAAATCTTCTGCTTTTCCGGCAGCAATTTGATTTAGTTTTTGACCATTTTTAATAAGGTTAATCAGAGTAGTTTTGAATCCTAATTTTTCTTCATCATTTAGTATTAAATATAATAAGGCAAAATCAGAGTTTTTAGCTTTACAAATAGACGAGTTAACGTGTTGCAAAATTTGGTATATTTCATCTAGTGGTGAACCATTGTCGGTTGTTTGCAAAAGTTTATTCTTTAGATCGACGAACGATTCGGATTTTTTAATATTGAATAAAACATTATCTGAATCTCTGAAATAGTGATAAAGCAATCCGTGTGAACACTTTGCTTTTTCGCAGATCATATCTACCGAAACTTTGTTTCCATACAAGGCAAATAAAGGAAGAGCAGCAGAAAGGATAGATTGTTTTCTTTCGTCTTTGATTTGCTTGTTGATATCGCTTGTTCTAGGCATTTGGCAGTTCGCTTTCTTGGTGTTTTCTTTCATAACGAACGATTAGATATGAAATAACAAACCCAACAATTAAGAAGATTGGGGAAAGCACATAATCCAATGTTCCCAGTGATGATTTAAGGTAATCAAACATTTGATCGTTAACATATATCGCAATAATTGATCCAACTAGGAATCCGAGAACAACAAAATTAGCAATTCGAGGATGTTTTTCGAAAAGCTTTTTCATAAGTTTACTAAATAAAACAAATCCAAGAAGCACTCCAACAGCAAAGGTAAACAATCTCAAGATTGACCAACCAGGTTGTGATGGAATTTGTTTAACCAAATTTAGAATTTTGTCGTAAAAACCAATTACCATTAAAAGCATAGATCCTGAGAAACCAGGAACGATTAAGCCAGTTGATGAAATTATTCCAACAAAGAGAAGAATTGGATAAAGATACCAAGGATTGTTATTGAAAGTTTCTAAAACAGCACTGTTTAAGTTAAACAAAAGCGAAAGAACACCGAATAGAACAACAAGGATAAATCCCGCTAAACAAAAAGCTATTTCTGTACAATTTGGTTTTTTATCTTTTATTTTGTCTGTTACGCTTGGAACGGAGCCAACCATAAAACCAGCAAACAAACAGACAATGGCGAGCATGCAATGTTCAAAAGCTAAAGTAATTGGAAAATATAATGCAGCAATTGCAAGAACTGCTCCAATTCCAAAAGGAATGAGAATTGCAAGGTTTTTCCAAAATAATTTCGAAAATAATTTATCTACGGCTGTAACAATTTTTTTAAATGCTCCTGTAACAAGAGCGATTGTTCCGCCAGAAATTCCTGGTACTATGACCGCACAACCAATTCCTGCACCAACAGCACCATCTTTTAAACATTCTTTAACTTTTGAATTCATGTTTGTAATTGTAGCATACTTGTAAATTATTTGTGATATAATCACATCGTTATGAAATTAATCGTTGGATTAGGAAATCCAGGGAAAGAGTACGAAAACACTCGCCACAATTGTGGTTTTAGAGCGATTGAAGCTTATGCTGATATGGCACAAGTAGATTTTAATCGTGAGGATTTTAAAGGACGTTATACAAAATTCAAATTGGACGATGAAGACATTATTCTTTTTGAGCCTTTAACATACATGAATCTTTCTGGCGAAGCAGTTCAACAAATTGTTTCATTCTTTAAGATCCCTGTAGAAGACATTGTTGTCATCTATGATGATATGGCAATTAAACCTGGAGATATTCGTTTAAGATTAAGTGGATCAAGCGGTGGACATAATGGGATTCAAAACATTATCAACTGTCTTGGAACGCAAAACATTAAACGTATCCGTATTGGTATCGGTGAACCAACATTTGATCCAATTAATTATGTTTTAGGCAAACCTTCTAAAGAAGAAGAGCCTTTAATTGAAAAAGGCATTAAAAATGCTGCTTTAGCAATACGTGAATATTTGTTAAAGGATTTTAATGCTGCAATGTGTAAATATAACGGAGGTAAATCTGCTGACTAACAAATTGTTTGATTATGTATTGAACTCTAAAGCCGCTACCTCCCTTCTTGAGAAAAAAGGGAATTTTGTCTTTGGAGACACAACAGGAATTTCCCTGCTTTTTTCAGCAATTTTTACTAAAAAACCTTGCAAATACTCAATTATTTGTCCAAATCTATATAACGCTCAGAAGGTCGCAGATTTTATTTCTTCCCTTGTAGGAAATGAAAATGTTTTGCTCTATCCAGGAGATGATTTACTTAGAAGCGATTTAGTTACATCATCAAAAGAATTTCTTGCTCAAAGACTCTATGTTTTAAATGAAGTCCAAAAGAAGAAAAACTTCATTCTTGTAACTCATGCAACAGCAGTGATCTCTCCTATTCCAAATAAGGTTGAGTTCCTTCAACATTCTAAATTATTAAAAGTCGGTGATCACATTGATATCCGCGAATTTAAACAGTTGGCTATAAGTTCAGGATACTCACAAGTAAATAAGATTGATCAATCTCTGCAATTTGCACACCGCGGAGACATTTTTGATATTTTCTCAATTAACTATGACTACCCAATTCGAATTGAGTTTTTTGATGATGAAATCGAAAGCATTCATCTATTCGACATCGCAACACAGTCTTCAAAAGAGAGTATTGATAGTGTGGAGATTTTACCAGCAACAGATTGTCTGTTCACTAACCTTGAGCTAGATGAGTTCAAAACTAAAATATCTGATCAGTTGGTCAAAGACCAAAACGAACTTGGAAGTGAACTCGGGGAGAAACTTTCTGAGAATTTTTCAAGAGACTTAGAACGAATCGAAAACAAGATTTATAATCCAAGAACATATAAATATTTCAAAGCTATTAAAAAGCGTTATTGTTCAATTTTAGATTACTATGATTCAGATTTAGTTTTTATCAATAACAAGAAACAATTTGAAATTGCTTTGGAGTTCTCTTTAAAAGAAGAAAGAAATTATCTAAGAGAGATGTTTGAACATGGAAATTTACCATCTCACTTAGAAATGTATGATGATATCGAACACGTTTTAAAATTTCAAAAGACTGTTCTATCGAGTTCCTTATTTAAAGAGCATGTTGATGATATCGAATTTGATATTAAGCCACTAGTTTTTAGCAAGGCGAATATTCCTTCTTTGCAACTGATAATCGAATCATATTTACCGCTTGCTAAGAAAACCATTTTTTGTGTTTCGAACACGCAACAATACAACATTGTAAAAGAATTTTTAGATGATCGAAAAATTGAATACGAAAAGCTAAAAACGCTTGCAATTCCTGAAAAAAATGTTGGAATTGCAATGTTTTCTCTTGATGAAGGTTTTGAATTTTCAGATGAGAAAATCTTCTTTATTTCATCAAAAGAATTGTTTGGATTCCAAAGTCACGCGTCGAGATATTCTTCGAAGTTTAAAGAAGGTATTATCCTTAAAAATTTTGATGACTTAAAGCCAGGCGATTTTGTAGTTCATGAATTTTATGGAATTGGTCAATTCCTTTCTATTGAAACCATTGAAGTTGATGGCATTCATCGTGACTTCCTTAATATTCAATATGCTGGAACCGATAAACTCTATGTACCTTTAACACAATTTAGATTAGTTAGAAAATATGCGGGAAGAGAAGGCGCACAACCTCGTCTTTCACATTTAAATTCTAAAGATTGGGAAAAAACAAAGAAGAGAATTAAGGAACGCGTCAACGAATTAGCGGACCGGTTGTATCAACTTTATAGTGAAAGAGCAACTGCGACTGGATTTAAATTCCAAGAAGACGATCAGCTGCAGATCGATTTTGAGAACGAATTTCCTTATGAGCTAACAAAAGATCAAGAAACAGCAATCAAGGAAATCAAAGAAGACATGGAGTCAGATCGAGTAATGGATCGACTTTTATGTGGAGATGTTGGATTTGGTAAAACGGAAGTTGCCTTCAGGGCGATCTTTAAAGCTATCTCCTCTGGTAAGCAAGCTGCAATCCTCTGTCCAACAACTTTATTAGCCCGTCAGCATTATGAATTAGCAGTCAACAGATTTGCGAATTATGGGGTCAAAATCGCCATCATTTCTCGGCTAATTCCAGAAAAACAACAAAAAATTTATATGAAAGAAATTGCTGATGGATCAATTCATTTAGTGATTGGAACACATCGCTTGTTAAATAAAGATTTCGTGTTTAAAGATTTAGGCTTGTTAGTCGTTGATGAAGAACAACGATTTGGTGTTGAACAAAAAGAAAGAATCAAAGAACTAAAGAGTAATGTAGATGTCTTATCTTTGAGTGCGACACCAATTCCTCGAACATTACAACTTTCTTTAATTGGTGTTAGACCAGTTTCCCAAATCACTACACCACCAGTAAACAGAAACGCTATTCAAACTTATGTTGCTCCTTTTAATAAAGGTATCGTTAAAGAATTGATTGAAAGGGAAATCTCTAGAAAAGGACAAGTTTTCTATATTCATAATGCGGTTTATTCCATTAACCAAACTGCAAATGCTATTCAAAGAGCTATTCCATATGCTCGAATCGGAGTTGTACATGGACAAATGGATAAAGATGATATTGAGGACGTCATGATTCGCTTTTATAACGGAGATATTGATGTTCTTGTTGCCACCTCAATTATTGAAAACGGAATCGATGTTCCAAACGCTAACCTGATTATTGTTGAGGACGCCGATCATTTTGGATTATCACAACTTTACCAGATTAAAGGTCGTGTCGGCCGAGGAGATACATTAGCGTATGCGTATCTTTTCTATAATGAATATAAGCAAATTAATAAAAACGCAGAGAAGAGATTAAAGGCTATTCAAGATTTTGCTGAGCTAGGAAGTGGTTATAAGATTGCTCAACGAGATCTAATGATTCGTGGCGCAGGTGATATTTTAGGTCCTGAACAAGCTGGATTTATTGATTCAGTTGGATTAGATTTATATCTCAAACTTCTAAAAGAAGTTATTGAAGAGAAAAAGACCGGAGTTGCCCCTGAACCTCCAAAGCCAGTTACATTATTCAAAATCGATGCATACATTCCTGAAGATTACGCTTCCAACGAGGATCGAATTCAGCTTTATCAAGAAATCGAAAACGCCAAGACCGAGGAAGATCTTTTAGATATTAAAAAACACGTTCGAGATGTCTATGGAAGACTACCAAAAGAAGTAGAAAATCTAATTGATAAAAGAAAAATTGATATCTATCTCCTTGAGGAAGAATTTGAAAAGACAAATGAATATAATGATTGTATCGAACTTGTTCTTTCTACAAAATTCTCTGAACTTAATGGTATTGGAAATGCTCTCTTTGAGAGCTTACAACCATATTTAGACAAAATTGTGGTTACTTATTTACAAAAAGTTTTACGTATTCGTCTTAAGAAAGAAGGCAATTGGATTAGAGATTTACAAGCAATTGTTGTTGTGATTAAGACTTTATATGAAAAGTTCTCAAGAAAGTCTGGAAAATAGAGCTATGAATTTAGACAAGAATAAAAAATATGTTGTAGCGTGTTCCTTTGGACCAGATTCAATGGCTCTTTTGGACATGATGAAAAAGGAAAACTACAACTTTATTGTTGCTCATGTAAATTATCACAAAAGAAAAGAGTCTGATTTTGAAGAACAATCACTGAAAAAATATTGTGAATTAAATAATTTAAAATGCTTTGTATTAGACACTTCATCGCTTAAAGTTACAGGAAACTTTCAAGAGTGGGCTCGCAAAGTAAGGTATGAGTTCTTTAAAAAAGTACTCTTAGAAAACAAATGTGATGCAGTAGTTGTGGCACACCAAGAAGATGACTTGATTGAGACATATCTAATGCAGAAATCTAAAAAGTCATTTGTTGCTTACTATGGAATCGAAAAAGAGACAGTTTTGTTTGGCGTTAGGATTATTCGACCACTTTTATATTTTAAGAAATCCGATTTGGAAAAATATGACATTCAAAACAATGTTCCGTATTCAGTCGATTGGACGAATTTGACCGATTTATATACTCGTAACAAATATCGCCATGAAATTGTAGAAAAATTGACTGATGAAGAACGCAAAGAAACCAGAAAAGAAATTGATGGTTTAAACAAAAACAAAGAAAATCAAAATATTGCAGATTTGCAAAGAAATATTTGGGAATTGCCAGACTTTTTAAGAGAAAATCCAGAAGTTCTCGTGTTACAAATCTCAAATAATTTACAAAAGAGAAACGTATTTAAAAAAATTACCAAATCGTCAATTTTAGGGTTTCAAAAATCATTTCAATCTAGTCACGCAAACATTGCTCAAAAGCTAATCGGAACAATCTATCTGGTTAAATCATATTCGAAGGTTTATTTGCTAGATTTTAGCCAGTTTTCTGATTATGAATACGTTGTAGATCGACCTGGAGATTATGAATTTGAATTTGTTTCGTTTGGTTTTGATGAAAATATGAAAGATCGAAACCTTACTTGTAATGATTTTCCTTTAAAAATTAGACCTGTTAATTCAAAAGAAAAATACAAAGTTGGTGATCATTATTCAGAAGTTCGAAGATTATTTATTGACTGGAAAATGCCGCATTTTTTACGCGGATGGTGGCCAGGAATTTATAACAAAAATGGTGAGTTAGTGTATATTCCTCGTTATAGAGAGACATATACAGACAAACACTTATCAAAATTCATTATCAAGTTTCCTCAATTTTAATTTTCTATTTACAAAACAATTAGTTTTGGTACTATTTTTGTACCGATACTTGAATTTAATTCAACGAAAATGAGGTGATACATATGGATCAAGAAAGACGTCAAAGAAGAGGATTTGGAAGTTTTATTCCGTATTTTTTAATTGTCCTCGCTGTAGGTGCATTTGTTTGGATGATTGTTGCTTTAACTGGTAACAAGACCACAAGATGGGATTCAAATAGATCAAACCTTTATCAAAAAATTAACGAAAACCACATTCAGTGTGTCGAAGTCTTTAATAAAGAAACGATGTATGAAATTAGTGGCAAGGGAACCGATAAGGAAAATAATGCAATCACATTCACATTTACTTGTGATGCCGCAACATTCAACACTGAATTTGATAAAGATCCAGTAACTTCTGAAGTGATTGAGCCAACCACAATTCGTGCAGAACTTGAAAAAGCTGTTGAACGTTTCCAAGCTGAATTTCCAAAGGAAAAAGAAAAGTCATATTTCAGAGATGAATATGCTTTTAACGTTTCATTCTGGGATGCTTGGGGTCCAACAATTATTACTTTAGTCTTTACTGTCCTTATTGCGATCTTCTTATTCTCTCGTCTCTCCTCATCAGTTAATGGCGCAAACAATAAAGCCATGGATTTCGGTCGTTCAAGAGCTCGTAAAGTGGAAAATTCAAAAGTTCGCTTTAGCGATGTCGCCGGTTGCGATGAAGAAAAAGCCGAAATGCAAGAGCTCGTTGAATACCTTAAAGAACCTGGAAAATTCACCAAATTTGGAGCCAAACTTCCAAAAGGAATTCTCCTTGTTGGTAATCCAGGTACAGGTAAAACATTATTAGCTAAAGCTGTCGCTGGCGAGGCTGGTGTTCCATTCTTCTCCATTTCTGGTTCCGACTTTGTCGAAATGTTCGTTGGTGTTGGTGCTGGACGTGTAAGAGACATGTTCAGAAAAGCCAAAGCTTGTGCTCCATGTTTAGTCTTTATCGATGAGATCGATGCTGTTGGACGTCAACGTGGTGCTGGCTTAGGTGGTGGAAACGATGAACGTGAACAAACACTTAACCAATTATTAGTTGAAATGGATGGTTTCGAAGATAACTCCGGAATTATCGTTATTGCTGCTACAAACCGTGATGACGTTCTTGATCCAGCCTTACTTCGTGCTGGCCGTTTTGATAGAACAATTACAGTTAACTTACCAGACAAAAAAGGTCGTGAAGCTATCTTTAAAGTTCACTCACGTAACAAACTTATTGATCCAAAAGTTGACTTTGAAGCTCTCGCTAAGAGAACAGTTGGTTTTAGCGGTGCCGATATTGAGAACATTATGAACGAAGCAGCTATTTTAGCTGTCCGTGGAAATAAGCCAATGATCGGCATCAAAGAAATTGATGAAGCAATCGATCGTCGTATTGCTGGACCAGCTAAATCCTCTAAAGGATTAAACGAAAAAGAACGTAAGCAAGTCGCTTACCACGAAGCTGGACACGCAATCATTGGTCTTAAACTTAAAGATTCTGACAAAGTTCAAAAGATTACTATTATTCCGCGTGGTCGTACTGGCGGACATGTCTTAATGACACCAGAAGATGACCGCTTCTTACTAAGTAAGGCCGAACTCGAAGCTCGCATTATTGGATACTTAGGTGGGCGTTCATCTGAAGAAATTTTCTTCAAGGATGTTTCTACTGGTGCATCTAACGATATTGAAGTTGCAACTCGTATTGCTCGAATGATGGTTACCGAGTATGGAATGAGTTCACTTGGACCAATTCAATATGAACACGATACTGGATCAGTCTTCCTTGGAAGAGATTACACATCAACACAACGTAATTTCTCTACTCAAGTGGCATATGAAATTGATACCGAAGTTCGTAAGATTATCGATGAAGCCCACAAGAAAGCTCTCGATATCATCGAAAAGAACAAAAAAGAAGTTATCTTAATTGCTGAAACTCTTCTTGAGCAAGAAACAATTACTGCCGAAGAAATTGATGTTCTTCTAAAAGAAGGTACCTTGAAAAAGGAAGCAAAGAAAGAGCAGGTTAACGAAGAACCAAAACCAAAGGTAAAAAAAGAAGTTAAAGAAGAACCTAAGGTTGAGGAAAAAGTTAAACCTGAAGAAAAATAATAAGGGAGATGTATCTCCCTTTTCATTATGTGGAAAATCGGAAACGTTGAAATTAAATCTCGAGTAGTTCTTGCTCCAATGGCGGGCATAACTTCTTTAGCATACCGAAATTTTATGAAACAATTCGGAGTTGGTTTAACAGTAACAGAAATGGTTTCCGATTGTGGTCTTATTTATGGAAATGATAAAACAATCGATTACCTTAAAACCACAAACGAGGAACGACCTGTTGCCATTCAACTTTTTGGTGGAGATGCAGATAACATTTGTAAAGCAATCGATATTGTTTTGAAAGAAAATCCAAACATCGATTTTATAGATATCAATCTTGGTTGTCCTGTTCCAAAAGTAACTAAAACTGGCGCTGGCTCAGCGATGTTGAAGGATCCAGAAAAACTTTTTAAGTACATGAAAAAAATCTGCGACCATTCACCGATTCCTGTTACAGCAAAAATCAGATTAGGATGGGATGAAAAATCAATTAATTTCAAGGAAAATATCGCCAGCTTAGAAAAGGCCGGAGTAAAAGCAATTGGACTTCACACAAGAACCGCAAAACAAGGATATTCTGGAAAAGCAAATTATGAAATTATCCGTGATTTGCAAGAAAAAATGAGTGTTCCACTGATTATTTCCGGTGATATTTATAATTTGGATGAAACCCTGCAATTCCTTGATATTTCCAAAGCGACTGCTGTAATGGTAGCCCGTGGTGGAGTTGGTCATCCAAGACTAGTTGAACAATTAAATCATTATTTCGAAACAGGCGAGAAATTACCTGATGCAACACTAGAAGAAAACATTAAATATTTGTGGCAATTCGTTGATATGCTCATTGAAGAAAAAGGCGAGTATAAAGCGATGATGCTTTTAAGAGGAATTGCTACGAAATTTTTTGATGGTTATCCAAACACAAAAAAGATCAAAAATGCCATTGCACAATCTCTTACAACACGTGACTCGTTAGTGCGCATTTTAAGTCAAATCGATAAATAACACATTGTTCCAATGGTTCGTTTATGGTATATTCATAGCGAGGTTTTTGAAAATGGAAGAAAAATTAACAGATCAAGAACGTGCTAGACGTGCTAAATTAGCAAGATACAAAGAACTCGGAGTCGACCCATACGGCAAGAAATTTGTTCGTAGTGACAGCATCAAATCTGTTCGCGAAAAAGCCGCTGGTAAAGACAACGAAGAATTAGAAAAGAATCCTATTTATGTGACCTTAGCTGGTCGTATTATGGCTCTGCGAAAAATGGGTAAAGCCTCTTTTATGAACATCAAAGATGTTTCTGGCAATATTCAATGCTATGTTGGTATTGATGTTGTTGGTGAAGAAGCTTATACCGTTTTCAAATTAGCTGACATTGGAGATATCGTTGGAGTTTATGGTCGTGTGATGCTTACAAGAACAGGAGAATTAACCGTTCGTGTTGAAAAGTACACCCACCTCACAAAATCCCTCCGACCACTTCCAGAAAAATTCCATGGTTTAACCGATGTTGAAGAACGTTATCGTCACCGTTATGTTGACTTAATTATGAACGACGACTCCATGAAGATTGCCCTTGCTCGTCCAAAGGTAATTCGTGCTATTCAAAATTACTGTGATAGCCTTGGATTTGTTGAAGTTGAAACAAGCATTTTATCACCAATTTTAGGTGGTGCTTCTGCTCGTCCATTCATTACTCATCACAACACCTTAGATAAAGATTTTTATTTGAGAATTGCTACAGAAATCAACCTTAAAAAGTGTATTGTTGGTGGGATGGAAAAGGTCTATGAAATTGGTCGTTTATTCCGTAACGAAGGAATGGATACCAAACATAACCCAGAATTCACTACAATTGAACTTTACCAAGCATACGGTAATCTCCAAGATATGCGGGAATTTGCGGAGAATTTGTTTAGAGAAGTTGCCTTAAAAGTTGTTGGTTCAACCACAATTCCATATGGTGACAAGACACTTGATTTAGGAAAGCCATTTGGATGGAAGACAATGGTTGAAGTTGTTAAAGAAGCAACTGGCGTTGACTTTGATAAAAACGTTTCATTCGATGAAGCGGTTAAACTCGCTAAAGAACACGGTGTCAAACTAGAAAAACACTTCAATACAGTTGGACACATCATCAATGCTTTCTTTGATCAAAAATGTGATGATCTTCTCCAGGAACCAACATTTGTCTATCGTTATCCAATCGAAGTTTCTCCACTTACTAAAAAGTGTGAAGATAATCCAATGTTCACTGATCGATTTGAATTATTCATCGGTGGTTGCGAATACGGAAATGCTTATAGCGAATTAAATGATCCAATTGATCAAAAAGAACGCTTCGAAAAACAACTTGAAGCGAAAAAACTTGGTGATGAAGAAGCTTCCGAAATGGATGAAGACTTCCTTGAAGCTCTCGAATATGGAATGCCACCAACTGGTGGAATTGGAATCGGAATTGACCGTCTTGTCATGTTAATGACAAATCAACAATCAATTCGTGAAGTCATTCTCTTCCCATGTATGAGAGACTCAGCAAAATAATTAAATGAATTTGGGTAGCTTGCTACCCTTTTTCTTTACCCATTTTTCATCTTTCTTATCTTTTTCTATACAAGATTTACCACTTCATTTATAATAATGAAGCGAGAAATCGCATTACTCTCTGTTTGTAGTGAATACAAACCAGATAGACCAAAGGGAGGTGCCTGTATGAAAAAGTACGAAATCATGTACATCGTGAAAGACGGTCTCGATGATGAAAGTCGCAAGGCTGAAATCGAGAAACTTCACGCCATTCTTACTAGCAACGGTGCTAAAGTCACAAAAGTTAATGAATGGGGATTGAGAAACTTTGCTTATCCAATCGATGATATGCTCAAAGGCTACTATGTTGTTATTAAAGTAACAGCTGACAAATTCGCTCTTGACGAATTCGCCAGATTAACAAAGATCAATCAAAACGTTGTACGTCACTTAATCACAGTTGACAAAGACTAATCGAAAAGGAGATTTAAATTATGATGAATCGAATTTGCTTAGTCGGAAGACTAACTCGTGATCCTGAGCTCAGACGCACGAACAGCGAAGTGGCTGTTTGCTCATTCACACTTGCGGTCGATGACCGCGTTAAAGACGCGCAAGGAAACAAAACCACAACCTTTATTGGTGTCACTGTGTTTAATAACCAAGCTGACAATTGTGCTAAGTTCCTTCGCAAAGGCTCGCTTGCTGGCGTAGACGGACGTATTCGTCAACGCACATTCGAACGCCGTGATGGTACTAAGGCATCAGTTATCGAAATTGTGGCGGATTCTGTTACATTCTTAGATCCAGCTAGCAAAAACCGTGAGATTCCAAATGAAGAAGTCATCTTTGATGACGTTCACGAAGAAGCTCCAGTTGATGAATCTAAAAATTTAGATTCGATCGAAGTTACTGATGACGACTTACCATTCTAATAAGAAAGGATAAATTATGGGATTCAAAAAGATTAGACCTCATAAGAAAGTGTGTTACTTTACCAAAAATAAAGTGAAATACATTGATTATAAGGATGCTGAATTACTTAGTAAATTTATTACACCTACTGGAAAAATTGCTTCCCGTCATTCGACAGGAACATGTGCCAAATATCAACGTGAACTTGCGAAAGCAATTAAGAACGCTCGTTATATGGCCTTACTTCCATACGTTCAAGACTAATTAATTCATAAAATTAAGCTGCCTGCGTGGCGGCTTTTTTAATATCGCTATTGGTTGAAGAAATAACGAATTAATAAAAACTCGTTTTTATAAAATTTTGTTGTAAACTATCTTTAGTGAATAAGTGTTTTCGCATATGCGATGATATTGAAAGGGAAAATATATGAATAAAAAACCATTCTTAATGATTTCAGCCCTGATGGCCATTACTCTTTTATCAGGCTGCGGTCAACACAACCATGACTGGGGTGAAACGACTTATACATGGGCAAACGATTATTCAACCTGTACCGCAGAAAGAGTTTGTAAGGGTGATAATAATCACAAAGAAACAGAAACAGTTAGTACAACTTACCAAGAAATAACTGCCCCAACTTGTGTAAATGATGGAAAAGGTAGATATTCTGCTGGTTTTACAAGCGAAGCGTTTGTTGATCAAACTAAGGATGTTGTGTTAAATCATTTAGGCCATAGTTATGGAGCACCAACTTATACTTGGTCTAATGACAATAAGACTTGTACCGCTAAAAGAATTTGTACTCGTGATGCAAGTCATATCGAAGAAGAAACAGTCAATTCGACATATCAAGTGGTAACTCCTGCTACAGTGGAAGCAGACGGTTCAGCTACATACACCGCTACATTTACTAATGATGCGTTTGTTTTACAAACCAAAAATATTACTTTACCAAAAGATGTTTATGCGACCAAGCCACATTTAAGCGCTGATGGTAAGACAGTTCAATACGGTTTATACCCACAAAAAAATGTGAACGATTCTTCTTTAGTTTCTGAACTTAATAAAATAACTGAACCAAAAACGAATGGTTGGTATTTATATAATGATGAATATTACGCAAAAACTGTTGCCAAACCAAATAACGACAGTTACGAATTTGATGACGGAACCCCAATTGAGAAAGATGAAACATACTGGTTTAAATGTGAACCAATTGTTTGGAATGTGTTGTCAAATAACGAAGGGGAATATTATTTAGTCTCATCTACTCTTCTTGATGTTCATCAATATGATGACGATAAGAATTCTTATGACGAATCCTCTATTCGTTCTTGGCTGAATGATGATTTTTTTAACTCGGCATTCGCTTTAGGAAACGATAACATTTTTGAAACTACTGTCGACAATAGTGCCGCTACAACAGACTCAGAAGACAATACATATGCCTGCGACGACACACTCGATTATGTTTTTATGCCAAGCTATAAAGACTATCAGAATACAGATTATGGTTTTGCTCCAACAACTATTGATTCGGATTCTAGATGTTGTAGAACAACTGATTGGGCCAGAGCAAGAGGCGCTTTTTCTGAAAATGAAGCTACTCCAAATTATAACGGTAATGGTTATTATTGGACTCGTTCTCCTTATAGTGGTCAAAGTGATGTTACGTGGTGCGTTGGACACTATGGCACACTCTATACTCATGAAGGATCAGAAGTCGACTGTAAGGAAAATAGTGTCCGTCCTGCAATCAACATATTCTTTGAATAAAATAAAAGATATATTGAGTAACCAAACGAAAGAGTCGAGCTTGCTCGACTTTTTTATTACATTTTTTGTTTACGTGGTCTGAAGTTATGTAATAATATTTCTATCCTAAGGAGATGATTATGAAAAAATCGGCATTTTTATTTTTACTACCAGTCTTTCTGATTAGTGGATGTTCAAAAGCATCAAAAAGTCACTTTAAACTGTGGAATGATTGTGAATCACTAAATGTACTTTGTGAATATGTCGCAGATGTGACAAACAAGGGATCTAATAATTATATTCCAGTTGAAGATCGAATTGTCACATTTGATATGGATGGAACATTTCTTGGTGAACTCTATCCAACATATTTTGAGTACAACATTCTCGAATATCGTGTTTTTGATGACCCATCCTATAAGGATATTGCTCCAGATGATGTAAAAGAGACCGCCCAAATTATTAGAGACCACGCTCGTCAAGGAACTGCTTTTCCAAGTGATATGGATTTGAGACATGCTCACGCAGCCGCTAAAGCTTATTCAGGCATGACAATTAGTCAATTTGATACTTACGTCAAAGAGTACGCTAAGAAAACGCCATTCGGCTTTGAGGGAATGACTTATGCAACAAGTTTCTATAAACCAATGTTAGAGGTTTTCTCTTATTTAGAGAAAAATGACTTTACATATTATGTTGTTTCTGGATCTGACAGATTTATTTGCCGAGCCTTAGTTGACTCATTGGGTATTGCTCCAAACCGCGTAATTGGCATGGATGTTCAACTTAAAACATCAAAGCAAGGTGATACTGAAGATTATAAATATGAAATGGAAGTCGGAGAAGATGTTGTTCGAACCGATGAACTGATTATTAAAAACGTTAAAACTAGTAAGGTTAAACAAATTGAACAAGAAATCGGTAAAGTTCCAGTTCTTTCCTTTGGAAATAGTAGTGGTGACTGCGCGATGCATAACTTATGTATGAGTAACACGAAATATAAAACCGAAACATTTATGCTTGTTGCTGATGACGACGTTAGAGATCACGCTGATTTAGCCGAAGGTGCTCGTAGAGAAGCCCGTTGGAGAGCTGCTGGTTATCATGTAGTTTCAATGAAGAATGACTTCAAAACCATTTATGGTGACGGAGTCAAAAAAGTAGACTTTCAATATTAATATTATTATTTAATAATAAAATAGTGCGAACATAAATTGATTTTGCTAAACTATGTTTAAGGAGTTTTTAATATGGCATCATTAATCGTTTATTTCTCTCACACTGGAGAGAATATTGTTGACGGAAATCGTGAAATCATTAAAAAAGGTTTTACTGAAATCGTCGCTGAAAAAATTCAAAAAATTACCGGTGGAGCTTTAGTTGGTTTGAAACCAGTTGAAGAATATCCATTTGGTTATGAAGAATGTAACAAACGCGCTCGCAAAGAATATGAAGAAAATATTCTTCCAGCGATCGCAAATTTACCAGCATCATTAGATGCTTATGACACAATTTATATTGGATTCCCACTTTGGTATCGTTCTTATCCAAGAATTATTGCTAGTTTCTTAAAGAACTATTCCTTTGTTGGAAAAGTTGTTAAGCCATTCTGCACTAACGAAGAAGGATCATTCGGATTTATGGAACTCGAACTTCGTGGAGCAGTTAAAGGAGCAATTCTTAAAGAAGGTTTAGCAATTCGTGGCTATGACGCTGAAAAATCAGACGAAGTTGTCGCGAAATGGGTGGCAAAATAATGAAATTATTACGTGATGACATCTACTATGTTGGTGTAAACGACCACAAGATAGATTTATTTGAAGGACAATACATCGTTCCAAACGGAATGGCGTATAACTCCTACATTATTAAAGATGAATTAATTGCCATTTTTGATACGGTCGATGCGAAGTTCACAAAAGAATGGTTGGCGAATCTAAAAGAAGTTTTAAAAGATCGAAAACCAACCTACTTAATTGTCCAACACATGGAACCTGATCATTCCGCAAACATCATTGAGTTCTTGAAGGTTTATCCAGATACATTTGTTGTTGGCAATACCAAAACATTTGCGATGATGGATCAATTCTTCCATACGGAAATTAAACACAAATTAGTGGTTAACGACGGTGATACTCTTAACCTTGGAAAACATACCTTAAAATTCGTTTTTGCACCAATGGTTCACTGGCCAGAAGTGATGGTCACTTATGATGAATTTGCCAAGACACTTTTTAGTGCTGATGCCTTTGGTAAATTTGGCGCTCTAGATGCTGAAGAAGACTGGGCTTGTGAAGCTCGTCGTTACTACATTGGAATTGTTGGAAAATATGGATTCCAAGTGCAAAATCTCCTGCAAAAAGCCGCTAAATTACAAATTGAATTGATTTGTCCGCTTCATGGACCAATGCTCGATAAAGACCTTGGTTATTACCTTAATTTGTACGACATTTGGTCTTCATATAAGAGTGAAACTGATGGTGTTGCAATCTTCTATACATCGGTTTATGGACACACTAAAGAAGCCGCTGAATTATTAGCTGAAAAACTACGTGAAAAAGGTTGTCCAAAAGTGGCAATTACCGACCTTGCTAGAGAAGATATGGCTGAAGCTGTTGAAGATGCATTCCGTTATCCAAAGATTGTGCTTGCCACAACAACTTACAACATGCAAATCTTCCCATTCATGCATACGTTTATTGATCACTTAACTGAACGTTTATTCCAAAACAAAACTGTTGCTTTGATTGAAAACGGAACATGGGCACCAGCTGCAGCTAAATTAATGAAAGAGAAACTTGCTAACAGTAAGAATCTTGAATTCATTGAACCATCAATCAGAATCGTTTCTTCTTTGACAGAGGAAAACAAAAAGCAAATTGATTCTTTGGCTGATGAATTAATGAAACCAAGTAAGCATCTTGCTGGCGAAAGAAAAGTTGAAGTTTCAAAGCCAAAACATCACTTTGCATGCAAAATCTGTGGCTTTGTTGTTGAATATGAAGGCGAAGAGTTACCAAAAGACTTTGTTTGCCCAATTTGCAAACACCCAGCAAGTGACTTTGAAAAAATTGATTAATTAACAAAAATAAGAGCAATTCGAAACTTTTCCACTTTTTGTGAACTAGTTCTACAAAATTGCTCTTTTTTTGTTTTTATATAAATAGAGAATTGATATAATATCAATACGAATTTATGAAAAAGACCGCAGGTACATTTAAATTAGTTGCTTTCATTCTCATCGTTGTTCAACTCGCTTTAGTTGTGACTTCTGGTGTGTTTTATTTTGAAAACGTTTTTGGTTTTAAAGATCTTTTAACAATTCCAATTTTCTATATTTCAGCAGCGGCTTTAATCGGCTTAGATATCGTTTTCGTTTGGGTTTCGGTTCTTGTTTTCTCTTATAAGAGAAAGAAAACAGATTTAAGAGCTGCTGACTTAATCGGTGGCGACGTCCAAGAAGCTTATAACTTTGGCATGATTGGATTAGTTGTTGTTGATGAAAATAACGTTGTTATTTGGATTAACGATATTTTTCACGATCGTAACTTAGAGATTCTTGATCAAAACATTTTAGAGTGGCAACCAAAGTTACAAGAAATTCAAAAAGGTGGCGATGCGATTTGCAAATTAGTCATCAACTCTCGTAACTACGACGTTAAATATTTACCAGATGCTGGTCTATATATCTTTAAAGATAATACGAACCTAGAAACAACAACTGCTTTCGCAAAGAAGAACTCGACAGTTATCGGTATGGTTATCATCGATAACTACTCCGATGTTTCGGAAGGTGTTGATGATTCTAACGATACCATTTCCAAGATCCGTAACGAAATCTTCAATTATTGTGATGAATTCGACGTATTGTTACGTCGTTATCGTAGCGATGCTTACTTCTTAGTTTGTAACTACGACTCACTTCAAAGAATGGAAGAAGATAAGTTTTCTCTATTAGAGAAGATTCATATTATTGGTGAAAACGAAGATACTCCGCCAACATTATCAATGGCTTTTGCCCATGATATTCCAGATATTATCAAATTAAATGAAATGACTAACGCTGCGATTGAAATCGCCATGTCCCGTGGTGGTGACCAAGTCGTCGTTTCTCCTTATGGACAACCATTAAAATTCTTTGGTGGTAAAGTTGAAGCTCAAGAAAGTCGTAACAAAGTTAAAGTCCGTGTTATGGCTGACTCTGTTCTTTCATTAATCCGCAACTCATCCAACGTTTTAATCATGGGCCACGCGGTTGCAGATATGGATGCGATTGGCGCATGCTTAGGTATGAAAGCCATTTGTGATTATTGTGGAAAATCGGTCAAAGTCATTTATGATCCAAAGAGTACCGAACGTAAAACTCGTGCAGCTATGACAGCAACCTTCTCTAGAGAAGAATTAGACAGATTAACTGTTTCACCAGACGAAGCTTTGAACTTACTTAAAGCAAATACATTAGTTATTGTTTGCGATATTCACCGTCCAACAATGACCATGGCTCCAAAGGTGCTTGAAAAAGCAACCAAGGTTATGGTTATTGACCATCACCGACGTAGTGAAGAATTTATCGAATCGCCTGTGTTCAACTATATTGAACCAAGTGCTTCTTCTTCATGTGAAATGATCGCTGAATTAATTCGTTATTCTAGTGCGAACCCACGCATTAATATCCCAAGTGCATACGCCACAATTATGCTCTCTGGTATTTTCATGGATTCCAACTATTTCAAATCAAAAAGCTGTGGTATTCGTACATTCGAAGCTTCAATGATTCTTAAAGAAATGGGTGCTGATAACTCTGTCGCTGACGATTTCTTAAAAGATGACTTTGAAGAATACACACTTATCACCCATATTATTTCTAGTCTTAAAACTCCTTATTATGGAGTGGTTTATTGTGTGGCAGATGATGAGGACATCATCGAATCAGCCACACTTGCTAAAGTTGGTAACCAATGTATGCAGATGAAAGGCGTGAACGCCTGCTTCGTGATTGGACGTACAGGCACAAACGAAACACGTATTTCCTGTCGTAGTGATGGAACTGTTAACGTTCAATTATTAGCTGAAAAGATGAATGGTGGAGGACACTTCACCATGGCTGCTGGTGCATTTAAAAATACACCAATTGATAAAGTCGAAGAAAAACTTCTCGATGTTCTTAAAGAATACTTAAATGATGCACGAACAATGCCGGAGAAACGATAATGAAAGTTATTTTACTGAAAGATGTCAAAGGTGTTGGAAAGAAGCAAGAAATCGTCAATGTTAAAGACGGTTATGGAGCGAATTATTTAATTCCTCATGGTCTTGCTGTGATGTATTCAGAGAAGTCTCTGGAGATCTTAGAAAACCAAAAAGCTGACCAAGCTGCTGAAATTGCAAAAAACATTGCAAATGCCAAAGAAATTGCTGCAAAACTCAAAGATATTACTCTTGAATTTACAGCAAATTCTGGAACTGGTGGAAGGATGTTTGGGACAATTTCTTCAAAGCAAATTGCCGCCGAATTACAAAGCAAATACGGCATTGAAATTGATAAAAGAAAATTCGTCAATAAAACAACTGTCGATGCATTTGGTTATACGAAACTACAAATCGAATTATATAAAGGTGTGATCGGTGAAATAAACGTTCACGTTACTGAGAGTAAATAAAGGAGGACACTATGGCTATTAATCGCAAAGATTTACCACACAATACCGAAGCGGAAAAAGCTGTTTTAGGTGCAATGTTAAAAAGTGCCTCCATTTTAAGTGATGGCGTTGGAAAGTTAACTGATGATGATTTCTTCCCGGAAAATAAAAACCATGTTGTTATCTTCCAAGCCATGCAACGTTGTTTCAAAAGAGGCGTTGCCGTTGATGTTCAAACGGTTGTTGATGAATTAATTAACGCCAAAGATTTAGAAACATCTGGTGGACCAGAATATCTACTTGAACTTGCTGATAGCGTAGTTACTTTTTCAAATATTGAAAATTACATCAAGATTGTTCAAGACCAATCTCTTTTAAGACATTTCCTGATCACCTTAGAGAAGATTGAAGATAACTATCAAAATAACGACATTGATAATGTCTCCGATTTCTTGTCTATTAGTGAAAAGCAAATTAATACTGTGACCGAAAAACGTCGTGTTGGAGATTTCCAATCTGCTCGTGAAGTCACCTCTAAACTCCAACAAGAATTCAAAGATTTAAAAGCAACCACATCTGATGATACAGTGACTGGGGTTCCAACCGGTTTTCCAAAGATGAATTTGCTTACACATGGGTTCCATAAAGGCGAATTTATTGTTATCGCCGCTCGTCCAGGTGTTGGTAAAACAGCTTTATCTCTTAACCTTGCAATGAATGCCGCGTTGCGTGGTTTCCCAGTTGCTTATTTCTCACTTGAAATGCCATCTGATATTCTCTTTAAACGTTTAGTTTCTGGTGATGCTAATGTTCCATTTGACTGGTTACAAACCGGTTATAACATCACTCCAAATACAAGGTTAAAATTACAACAATCTTGTGAACGTCTTGGTGAAACCAAGATTTATGTTGATGATACATCTGGTATTTCTCTTTTTGACTTAGCTGCAAAATGCCGCAAACTCAAAAACAAAGAACCAGATTTAGCCTTAGTTATTGTTGACTACATTGGTCTAGTTCGAGTTGTTGGTAAAACCAAAACTGAATCCCGTCAATTAGAAGTCCAAATGATTTCCCAAACCTTAAAGAAATTAGCGATGGATCTTCAAGTTCCCGTCATTGGTGTTGCCCAGTTAAACCGTAACATTGAAAACCGTATCAATGCTAACCCACAATTATCCGACCTTCGTGAATCTGGTTCTATTGAACAAGACGCGGATATTGTTATGATGCTCCAAGAAAATAGAATGACTGTTAATAACGGTGGAGCAAATAAATCAATCTTTGAAAAACAGAATGATGCGGTGAATGAAGCTCAACAAAAGATTGCCCGTGCTGAAGGTGGAGAAGACACAATTATGGTCAATGTCCAGATTGTGAAAAACCGTTCTGGCAAGATGGGTACAGTGGAGCTCTTATTCCGTAAAGCATTCTGTAAATTTGACTCTCCTTCTAAAGAAGCAAGCGAACAAATCCTTGCTTTAGAAAAAGAGCGTGTTAGTTATCTTAACCGCGACTAATGAAATTTAATATTGTAGAGTCAGGATCAAAAGGAAACGCAACCATTGTTGAACATAACGGTTGCGTTCTTTTAATTGATATGGGAATCCCACTAAAAAATCTCCGTGAAGGTTTAGCGGTGTGGGACAAAAAACTTCTCGATATAGATGCCTTATTACTAACCCATTCTCATGGAGATCACACCGCGGGAGTTCGATACTTAGATCCACTTCCAATTTACTGTACAAAAGAGACTTACTCCAAAGGAGATATCCATTTTATCGAGGTCGGAGAATCGTTCAATGTTAAAGGTATTGAAATAATGCCAATAGAAGCATCCCACGACGCGATTAATACTGTTGGTTATATTTTGTGTGCAGATGATGAAAAACTAGTTTATTTGACCGATACTGGTTACATTCCTGACGAGACTCTTAATGAAATTAAGAACGCTGATTATTACATCATCGAATCAAACCATGATCGAAAAATGTTATTAAAAACCAATCGACCAGAAACGCTTAAGCAAAGAATCCTTTCTGATCACGGACATTTATGCAACGAAGACTCTGCTTTTTATATGGCCGATTGTGTTGGATCAAAAACAAAAGAAATTGTCTTAGCTCATCTTTCCCAAGAAGCAAACACTCCCGAAAAAGCTCTTTCCGCATATGAAAAAATCTTTCGTAAGCGTAAAATAAATACACAATTGATAAAAATCCATTGTGCGAACCAATTCGAAATGACTTTAGGAGGAAAACAATGAACTACGAAGAATTTAATGACTTAATTTCAGTCGAAGATGAACATACACGTTTCATTCGTGGATTCCGTTTTCCTAGTGGAGAACAATTTTATATTGAACCAACTTTCTATACTCAATTAATGATCTTTAAAGAGATTCAACCTGAGAACTTCGATAAGGTGATTAATCAACTAAAGAAAACCGCATTTGAAAGAAAAAAAGTTATCTTTGTGAACGATTTTGAAAACCCATTTATCGAACTTCCTGGATATAAACTTCTCGAGTTTACTGATGTATCAGATCCAATAAATGTATACTTCGAAGATAAGTCTCGAGGTTCAGATTACGGAGATTAAAAAACTCGCAAACGCTGCGAGTTTTTGTTTGATTATTTCTTGCTTGGTTTAGCAGTGACTGTCTTCACATCCTTATAGGATGAAGCAGGAGTTGGTGCATTGTTTGGACCAAGTGTTTTCATTGTGAGCCACATCACACGGACGCCTAAGAGTAAGGCGAATAAGACTTGCATAAATCCAGTGATGAGGAATCCTAAACCACATGTTAAGATGGCTGGAGTATTGGCGGCCCACATACCGACCTTCATCGAATCCCAGAAGGTGTAGATACGGAATGGGTTGTTCTTTCCACGGGTTAAGATAAAGACCATTAATCCCATGAAGAAGACAAGAACAGCATCAATAGCAGCCATAATTCCTGTCGTAGTCCAGGTAGATGTTAAACGATTATTGTTATAGGCTTCATCAAAGAATGCTTTCCAATTGCTCCATGTTTCAGCACGGTATTGGGCATATTCTTCAGCAGTGCCTGTTGGCTTTTCTGAAAGAAGAGAAGACATATTCCAACCAACTTTAGTTGATTGATAGTCGCCAACGATTGTTCCAATAACAGCTGATCTTTGTGGATTAGAGAAATAGGCGACAAATTGTTTTTCAGTTAATAAGAATAAGCTTGGAAGTGGTGTGTTAGCATCTTTATTGCTTTGTTCAATTGCTTTAGCAAATTCAGAGAGAGTTTGTGAATCCATATTTCCAAGATAGTAAACTTGGAAGTCGTTTTGACCAGCTTCGTTCTTATGATTAAAGTAGTTGAATGACTGATCTTTGAAGGTATAAACGTTTTCTGGGAAAGCGGCTGCCCATGTTCCATGGTCAACAAGAATATTTTTCTTTTCAGATTCGTTATAGCTGACTTCTAAAGAGACATTCTTTGCCTTAACAGCTTCAGAGAAACGTAAGGAAAGATTATCCATGTCATAACTATAAGTTTTCACAATGTCAGAACCGCGTTTGGAAATATTTGTGACAAAGATTGGGACCAACGCGAGAATAAGTGAAACAAAGAAAATAATTACTGCGAAGTACCATGGGCGGTGGCGAGCACCTTCCACAGTGGCATTATTTGAGACTAAAGATTTGAGTATTAATTTAAAGTTTTTCATAGCGCAATATATGTTATCAAAGAAATTGGGCAAAACAAATAAATATTTGTAGAAAACTAATTAGCGTGATAAGATAGTCACACATTTGGGGTCGATATAGTTTCGACACGGATGATTGCCTGGCATTAACTGCAGCCGAGTGATGACGCTATCATCAAAACAAAATAACTGACAACAGTTATATGAGAGCTCCAAGAGCTCAATCTCTCTGCTTAGCTTAAGCTACCCGACATAGGGACCGACGTTAGACGCCGGACAGAGCGCCCTTCAAGGTTTTAGCCTTTCACGCTTGAAGTAGGTGTCATACCAAAAGGATAGATAAGGACAGTTGGTTCGCTAACCCTTGTCGAACTACAATGAACCTTGTATTGTTCAAGCAGACGATATGCAACGAACATACGAGATCACTTAATATCGTCTAAGCTGTAGACGTTATTGTGGGGCCTTCTGTGGACACGGGTGCGATACCCGCCGACTCCACCAATGAAAAATATACTCTAGTCACTGGCTAGAGTTTTCTTTTTTATAAATATAGAAAAGAAGTATAATAAGGCCATGCGAATTAGAATCATTGCCATTGGGAAAATCAAAGAAGACTATTTGAAGTCGGGTATTTCAGAATACGTTAAACGCATTAAACCATATTGTGAAATTGAAATTGTTGAAGTGGCTGATTCGCCAGTAAAAGACAACCCAAATTCATCTGAAATTTTGCGAGTTAAAAACGAAGAAGGAAAACGAGTTTTGAAACTTGTTAAAAATAATGAGGTTTTGATAAATTTAGATCTGAATTGCCGGGAATTTTCGTCTGAAGAATTTGCTGAATTTATTCAAAAAAAGATGGAATTTGCTGGGTCTTTTTTAACATTTATGATTGGCGGATCTTATGGCCTTTCTGATGAATTAAAACAACGCGCAAATGCCTCTATTTCCTTATCGAAAATGACATTCTTACATCAGATGACTAGATTGGTTCTTTTGGAACAAATCTACCGCTCGTTTAAAATTTTAAATCACGAAACTTATCACAAGTAATATAATTAACGTATGACTGCGAAGAAATCGTTCAAAGGATATGAGGGAATTGTAACATTCCTTATTTTTGAAGTTCTCGCTTTAACAACATTTGGATTAGGCGGGATTAATCTCGTTTTCCATATTGCTGGCTTTTTAGTTGCAACATTTGCTTTGCTAACTAGTGGAAACCAATTTAAAAAAGGTGAATTGTTACACCTTCTAGTTTTCATTGTTCCGCTATTTATCTTTGCTGTACTGGTTTCTCTTGCTGGATCAGATTATTTTGAAGGAAAGATTCTTGAAAATATTTGTTCTTTGCTAGGAATTATGGGTTTCTTCTTTATGGGATTAGCCGCAAGAAGAAATGAATCATTCAATATTGAAACAGCATTGATTTGTATCGGAGGCGGATTAGCTCTTCTTGTTCTTATTAATACATTTGCTACATGGTTTGATTATGGACCGTTCTATCCGCTTATCTTCTCATCAAAACCAGATGGCTACTATCGTGGTGAAGTTATTAATCTCACCAAAGAAATGAATGTTCTTGTTGGTTTGAAATTCTATGAATCAACAATTTCCTTTGGAACACAATTTGCCGTTTTGTTATCTGCTTCAATCCCAGCTTTATTCTTCATTGATCGAAAAAAGGAAACAAAGAAGTTTCTTGTTGTTGCGCTATATGCAGTTATTTCAATTCTTGCGATTGTTACAGTAACATCAATCACTGGAATCATTTTCTTAGCAATTGTTCTGGTTATTGGTGTTGTCTATAAGTTCTTTAGAGATAACGACCTCTTTAAAAAATTATTAAAATGGGCATTTATTGTTATTCTCGGTTTGGGATGTTTGTTTGCTATTCTTGTTATTGTTAATAACATCAGTTCAACATCAATTTTTGCTCAAAACGCTTTCCTTAACAAAGTGTTTAACACTAACCATGTG
>JAFSMX010000023.1 GCA_017447725.1 Bacilli bacterium | reverse complement strand
TACTCGTACCTCGAAAAAAGTTGAAAAGAGTTGGGATGAAGTTCCTGAAACAATTAAAAATACTTTCCAAAAACTTGGTATTCCTGAAGCTGAACAAAAATATTTAAGTGGTGTGACCACCCAATATGAATCAGAAGCTGTTTACCATAATATGCTTAAAGAAGTTGAAGACAAAGGTGTCATCTTCCTTTCAACTGACCAAGCTGTACAAATGTGTCCAGAAATTGTGAAGAAGTATTTTAATACTGTTGTTCCTTATGCTGATAACAAATTCTCCGCATTAAATGGAGCAGTTTGGTCAGGTGGATCATTTATTTATGTTCCAAAAGGAGTCAAATTAGATAAGCCTCTACAATCCTATTTCCGTATCAACAATGAAAAGAGTGGTCAATTTGAAAGAACCCTTATCATTGTTGATGAAGGTGCTGACCTCCACTATGTGGAAGGTTGTACCGCACCAATTTATTCGCAAGATTCACTTCACGCTGCTGTCGTTGAAATTGTCGTTTTAAAAGATGCCAAATGTCGCTATTCAACAGTTCAAAACTGGTCTAATAACATTGTTAACTTAGTGACTAAACGAGCAAAAGTAATGGAAAATGGTCAGATGGATTGGATTGATGGAAATATTGGTTCCCAAACAAACATGAAATACCCAGCTTGTATCTTAGCTGGTGAAGGCGCGAAAGGTGTTTGTGTCTCTGTTGCTGTGGCAGGAAAAGGTCAATACCAAGATGCTGGAGCAAGAATGATTCATTTAGCTTCTAATACATCTAGCACAATTATTTCTAAATCCATTGTTAAAAACGGTGGTGTCGCGAACTATCGTGGAAGCGTTAAACATATGAAAAACGCGAAGAATTGTAAGTCTCACATAGAATGTGATACTTTGATTTTGGATGATATCTCGAAATCAGATACCATCCCAACAAATCTAGTTCAAAACAATTCTTCATTTATTGAACATGAAGCCACTGTTAGTAAGATTAATGAAGACCAACTCTTCTATTTAATGAGTCGAGGTATTTCTAGAAAAGACGCAATTCAAATGATGATTATGGGATTTATTGAACCATTTAGTAAAGAACTTCCTATGGAATATGCTGTTGAACTAAACCAACTCATTAAGATGGATATGGAAGGTAGCGTCGGATAATGAAAGACTACGAAATCATTGTTGTTGGTGGTGGACACGCTGGTGTAGAAGCCTGTGCGGCTTGCGCACATATGGGTTTAAAAACCCTTTTAATTACTCTCAACAAGAAAATGATTTCAAATATGCCTTGTAATCCATCGATTGGTGGATCAGCGAAAGGGATTGTTGTTCGTGAAGTTGATGCTTTAGGCGGAATGATGGGCATTGCCGCTGACCATGAGTATCTACAAATGAAGATGCTCAATACCGGTAAAGGTCCTGGTGTTCAATGCTTAAGAGCTCAAGAAGATAAACACGCTTATCCTGCTTACATGCAGCATCTTTTAGATGAAATAGATAATCTAGATATTTTAGAGAAAGAAGTGGTTGCTCTTTCATATCATGATGATGTTGTTGATGGAGTCATCTTAAAAGATGGTGAAGTTATCAAAGCTAAAGCCGTTGTTATTTCTACCGGTACATACATGGATGGAGCCATCCTTAGAGGACATAAATCTGTTAGTGGTGGTCCAGATGGAGAAAACCCATCAATTGGTTTATCAGACTCATTACGTAAAATGGGACTTGAAATTATCCGCTTAAAAACCGGCACACCTCCACGTATTAAAAAATCATCAATCGATTTATCAAAAGCGACAATTCAACCAGGAATGGCTGGTGATTTTGCATTTTCTTATACCACAAAAACATTTGTTCCAGTCGAAGAACAATTACCTTGTTATTTGATTTATACAAATGAAAAAACTCATAAATTAATTACTGATAATTTAGATCGAACAGCGACATTTAATGGTCTACAAACTGGTGTTGGACCACGTTATTGTCCATCGATCGAATCTAAAGTTATGACATTTAAAGATAAGGAAAGACACCAACTCTTCCTTGAACCAGAATTTAGAAATGGCGAATCAATTTATCTTCAAGGTTTCTCTACAGCCATGGATGAAGAGATGCAAGTCGAGATGGTTCACTCCATTGTTGGATTAGAACATGCGGAATTTTTAAAGTATGCTTATGCCATTGAATATGATGCTTTAGTGCCTACTCAATTTGATTTAACTCTCAGAGTTAAGAAATATAAAGGCCTTTATGGCGCTGGTCAAATCTGTGGAACTAGCGGATACGAAGAAGCTGCTGGATTAGGATTAGTCGCTGGTATTAACGCCGCAAATTATGTTTTAGGTCGAGAACCATTCATCTTAAAAAGAAATGAATCATACATCGGAGTCATGATTGATGACATCGTCACTAAAGGAACAAACGAACCGTATCGTTTACTTTCATCACGTGCTGAATATCGTTTACTCCTCCGTCATGATAACGCTGATTTAAGATTAACTCCTTATGGATTTAAGCTTGGATTAATTTCAAATGAACGTTATCAAGAATTCTTAAAAAAGAATGAAAACATCGAAAAAGCCGTACAAATCTTGGATAAAACACATTTAGGAAGCGGAAAAGCGACCACTGAATATTTAAAATCTCAAGGTATTGAACCATTAACTAGTGGTGTCTCAGCTAGTGAGTTTTTAAAACGTCCTGGTGTCAAATATAAACATGTCTACGACCTTATTCCTGAACTACAAGAAATTCCTCTAGACTTCATTGGTATTTCTCAACTCGAAATTATGGTGAAGTATGAAGGTTATATTAAACGTGAAGAAAAAGAAGCTCTATCCTTCTCAAAATATGAAGAATATAAACTTCCCGACGATATTGATTATTTAAATATGCATGGATTAGCTTTAGAAGCTAGACAAAAATTAGATAAGATTCGCCCAATTAATATTGGACAGGCTGGACGTATCAGCGGTGTAAATCCTAGCGATATTTCCATTCTTATCTTAAACTTAAAGAAGAAAGAACGATGAGACTACAAGAATACTTCTCTTTAACTAACGAACAAGTCGCGAAATTTGAGAAATATCGTGATCTTCTTTTAGAATGGAACGAAAAGTTCAATTTAACTGCGATTACTGATCCAGAGGAAATTGAAGAAAAACACTTTATCGATTCTTTGTTAGCTTGTAACTATATCGATTTCTCTAAAGGTCGTCTTTTAGACATCGGTAGTGGTGCTGGTTTTCCAGGTGTGCCACTAGCGATTGCTAATCCAAAACTAAAAGTCACACTTCTTGAATCAAACGGAAAGAAAGTCACTTTCCTTAATGAGGTCAAAACTCAACTTGCTTTAGATAACGTCACTGTTGTTAATGGTCGAGCCGAAGATTTAAAGCAACGTGACTACTTTGATTTTGTGACTGCTCGAGCAGTGAAACAACTCAATATTTTAGCTGAACTTACTCTTCCATTTGTTCGTGTTCATGGACTTCTTGTCGCCTACAAAGGAAGTAATGCTGAAGAAGAATTAAACGAAGCTAAATCAGCATTAAGAAAACTTAATTCATCAGTAAAATTCATTAAATCTTACGAACTTCCAATTTCAAAAGATAACCGTAAATTGCTGGTGATTTCTAAAGCAAAACCTTGTCAAAAGAAGTATCCAAGAAATTATTCAGAAATAGTTAAACAACCTTTATAAGAGTTGTGCTATACTATTAACGTTTCAGGGCAGGGCGAAATTCCCGAC
The DNA here is from genome assembly GCA_017447725.1 of Bacilli bacterium. Classification (GTDB taxonomy): domain Bacteria; phylum Bacillota_I; class Bacilli_A; order RFN20; family CAG-826; genus Fiminaster. The sequence goes on along the minus strand of JAFSMX010000023.1, from coordinate 2,591 downwards.
CGGCGGTAAACTCCGCGAGCCAAATGGCTGAACTGGTGAGATTCCAGTAGCGACAGTAAAGTCTGGATGAAAGAAACTTAATTCTTTTATGAGATATTTGCCCTGAGGAGGCAAATTTTTTTATGACATTAGCTAAAGGTATTATCTTAGGACTGTTACTACTAATCTTTGTGTTCTTAGTTGCAAAACATTATTTTGATTTGAAAGGACATGTTGAGAAGAAAAATCGAACACGCTTTATCGTGCGTGTTGCTGTTTTTGGTGGATTCTCTGCAATTTTATATTGTGTTCCTTTCTTAAAGTTCCCAGTCCCGTTCTTCCCATCATTTCTAGAATTCCACTTTGATGAAATCCCAGCATTTATTGGCGCATTTGCCTATGGACCAATGACTGGTTTCTACGTTTTACTAGTAAAAACATTTATTAAATTACCAATGACTAACACACTAGCTGTTGGAGAAATAGCTGATCTTCTTTATAGCTTGGCATTTATAATGCCAGCAGCACTCTTTTATCAAAAGAATCGTACATTCAAAGGCGCAATTAAAGCGTTAATTATTGGATTATTCTGCCAATTAGTTGTTTCTCTTGCTGCTAACGTTTACGTGATGTTCCCATTCTATATGAGAATGTTTGGATTATCCGAAGCCGCTTTATTAAAGATTTGTCAACTAGCTAACTCAGCTATTCAAGATGTGAGATGGTCAGTTGGATTTATCGCTGTTCTTCCATTTAACGTTATTAAAGATGCGGCAATTATCCTTGTCACATTACTAGTTTATAAGTCAACTCACACACTCTTTGATCGCTTCCAAAAATAAGCGAAGAAGTTTCATTATTAAGCATAAAAAAAGTGTCCTCCAAGGACACTTTTAATTAATAAATTAATTATTCAACTTCGATTGCACCGAATGGGCATTCAAAGCCAAGATCGCCATCAACTTCTTCGACGACTGCTTTAGCATGTCCGTCATCATCGAATTCGAAGACGTCAGGACGTGAGCCAACGCAGAGGCCACATGATGCGCAAGCTTCAGAATTAACTTTTACTTTTGGCATTCCTAAATCCTCCGTTGTTGTGTTGTGATTATTATACAGAAATTAAAATAAACATTCAATGACGTAAAATTAGTTAAAAATACATATGTCGTAATAGAGAATATATGATAATATATCTCCATTAGGTGGAAGTATTATGACTCGTGTAGAAAAGTATCGTGAATATCGAAACGAAATTTCTCAACTTCCTAGTGAACCTAATCAAACAAAGAAACGTCAAAGTTCCCAAAGAGTGGATGAACTTTTAAAAGAAAACAAGAACCAGAAGAAACTTGCTTTTGAAGATGTTTATGAGGGGCTCGACATTTATAATGTTGAGCATACTAACATCGAACGAACTCATCCAAATTATCGAAAAAGAAACCTCATTCTCTTTTATTCTCTAATGACTATTGTCATTATTGGATTAATAGTTGGAATTATCTTAGTGGGAACTAGTTTATACGGAGGAAAATAAATGAAACATTATGTTGTTGCTGTTGATGGTCCGGCCGCTGCCGGTAAATCAACCATCTCAAAACGATTAGCCAAAATCCTTGGATTTACCTACATCGATACTGGCGCGATGTATCGCGCTTTTACCGAATACGTTTTACGTAAAGGTGTAGATCCAAAAGATGAAAAAGCCTGTTGTGCCTTAATTCCAGAAGTCGAAATTGAACTCTTCCCAGATGGAAAAGTGATGTGCTCAGGAAAAGATGTGACTCGCGAGATTCGTGAACCACATGTCTCTGGTAACGTTAGCTACATTGCTTCTTATAAAGACATTCGTCTTGCATTAGTGGAATTACAACGTAAGATGGGTGAAAAATCCTCCGTAATTATGGATGGAAGAGATATTGGAACATATGTTTTTCCAAATGCGGATGTCAAAATCTTCCAAATCGCCTCTGTTGAAGAAAGAGCCAAAAGACGTTTCATTGAAAACCAAGAAAAAGGCATTCCTTGTACCTATGAAGATATTGTCGCGGATGTTGAAAAACGCGACCGTATCGATTCAAGTAGAGCATTTGCTCCACTTAAACCAGCTGAAGATAGTATTCTTTTAGATACATCTAAATTAAATATTGAAGAATCTGTTGAAGCGGCATTAAAGATTATCAAAGATAAAATCGGAGAATAAGACATATGTCTTTAGGCGTCGTCGCAATTATTGGTAGCCCAAACGTTGGTAAATCAACGATTTTTAATCGTATCATTGGACGCCGCCGTTCGATTATTGATGATCAACCTGGTGTCACTAGAGACCGTCTTTATGAGACCGCCTCCTGGCTAGACCGTGATTTTAGGTTAATTGATACTGGTGGAATCGAAATCGCGAATCGCCCATTCCAGGAACAAATCCGCATGCAAGCCCAACTGGCGATTGATGAAGCGGATGTTGTTTTATTTGTTACTGATGGCAAAAAAGGCGTTACAAACGATGACAGACTTGTCGCGAAGATGCTATATAAAACCAATAAACCAGTTATCTTAGCGGTCAACAAAGTTGATAACAGAGATATGTTATTTAATGTCTCTGAATTCTACTC
>JAFSMX010000022.1 GCA_017447725.1 Bacilli bacterium | reverse complement strand
GATGACATTAAAAGAATTCGATAGCCATGAAATCTTAGGTTCTGCCCAAGATGATGACATGAAGGCTTATATTAACCAACTTGTTAATGAACTCCGTGAGGACACTCCTGTCTATGAAAAGCTCAAAGAGCTTCATTTAACAATGAAAGATGTTCGTGATAACATCGCTAAGCTAAATGACTTCCGCGAAGATTATCACTATTGTTTAAAGTGTCCAGGCATTATGGCCTGCGCTAAGAAAACTCCTCACATCTCGATGAGAGTAGAAAAAGAAGACGGCTTTGTTAAGGTTTCATATGAACCATGCCACAAAATCGTCGACCAAATTCGTCGAGATTCCCGCTACATGATCCATGATTTTCCGGATCAATGGAAATACTCTACCTTAAAAGACATGGATTTAACCGAGAATCGTCGACCAATTATTAAAGAATTCACAAAAATCGTGAAGGGCCAATCAAGTAGATGGCTCTATCTGATTGGTAATCATAAAGTTGGTAAATCTCACCTTCTTGTCACTATGGCCAATGAATTTATTGCGATTAAAAATGAACAAGCAGCGGTGATGAACTGTGTGGAAAGGATTAAACAACTTTATGATCTTTCCAGTAAGGAACCAGAGATTTTTGCGAATGAAATTAACCTATTCGGAGAAGTACCATTGTTAATTTTGGATGGGTTCGGTGAAGAATATAAAAACGAATATATTCGTGACTCAATCATCATTCCAATTCTAGCTGAACGCGAACGAAATAACCTCCCAACATGGTTTACTTCTCCGTTTACGATTGAAGAAGTTCAAGCGCTATATAGCGTTGGAAAAACTAGCGGACCAATCCGTGGAAAACAATTAGGAAATATCTTACGTGAGATGTGCGAAGAAGAATTTGATCTTACTGGTACATCTTACAAAAAATAGTATCTAGTTTTTGATATAAATCAGCGACTGAACCATTGTTGTCAATGGTGTATGTCGCTTTTTTGTTATTTAAATCAGCGAAACGAGCATTTAATCGCAATGCTTTTTCGATGTCTTCTTTTCGATTTTCTAAATGAGAAAGTTGACTCTTTTCACTTACTTCAAGCATCAGAGTTTTATCACAGTAGAGATCATAACCAGATTGGAAAAGAAGTGGAACTTCGGCGACGACATGTTGATCTTTTGTGCATTTCTTAATTTGTCGTTCTAGTTCTTCAATCACTAGTTCATGAATATAACGTTCAACATAACGTTTTACGCGTGGATTGGCAATGATTTCGTCTCTTAAAGAGACTCGGTCTACTTTTCCATCCTTCACTTTTAAGTGAGGAACGAAACGCCGTAATCCTTCTTGGACACTTTTTAGTTCATATAAATGATGAACAATTGCATCAGAAGATAGATAAACGAATCCTTTAGATTCAAGGTATTTACCAACTTCGCTTTTTCCTGAGCCAATTGGGCCTGTTAAACCTAAAACAAATGGACGAGCAATATTACGTTGGCAGTGCGGGCAGAATGTTGTTCCTCTTCCGCCAACAAACTTCTTCACTAGTGGTGTTCCGCAGTTAACACACTTTCCCCCGTTTTGACCATAAACTTTAAGTTCCGTGACAAATTCTCCATCAATTCCCTCTGTTGGGTGATAAGAAATAACGGTGGTTCCACCTTTTTGAATAGCGCGACCCATGATGTCTTTAGACCATTTCCAAATCTCATCATATTGTTTCTTTGAGAGGAGTTTTGCTGGCGTTTCTGGATGAATCTTACATGCAAAAAGCACTTCATCAACATAAATGTTGCCTAATCCTGACATCACTGATTGGTCAAGTAGACATGGTTTAATCGCCACACCTTTATTTTTGAAAGCTTCATATAAACGTGATGAGTCTTTCATCATAAATGGATCTGGACCAATTTCGTTAAGTGGCTCTCTTTCAAGATAACCATCTTTTAAAACAAGCTCCATTGTTCCGAATCTTCTTGTGTCATTAAATGCTAAATAACTTCCATCAGTAAAGTGGAACAAGACTAAATCATTATGATTTGGTTTAATCTTCTCATCTCGATGGTAATACTTTCCTTCCATACGAAGATGGGAGACTAAAACATAGTCTCGATCGAGATGGTAAATAATATATTTACCGTAACGAGTAAAATCGAGGATTGTGGCCCCTTTTAAAACATCTTGAAATTGCTCTAGATCACTACGAACAGTTTGTGGGCGAACAACTTCGACATAGGAAATTGTTTTGCCTTTTGCAATGTTATTTAAGACGTTTTTGACAGTTTCAACTTCTGGTAATTCTGGCATATTTATTTACAGTCGTACCAAGTACGGCCATAACCTCCATCAACTTCTAGTTTGACATCTAATTTAAGTGCGTTCTCCATAATCGATTTGACTAATGGATAGACAATATCTTTTTCATCATTTGGAACTTTAAATAAAAGTTCGTCGTGGATCTGTAGAATTAATTTTGTTTTGAGTTTGTGTTCTTCAAGAGCTTTATCAACAGCAATCATTGCGACCTTAATTAAGTCAGCGGCGGTGCCTTGAATTGGCGCATTCATTGCTGCTCTTCTAGCAAACTCACGAACTTGATAGTTCGTATCGTTGACTTCTCTTAGATAACGTCTTCTTCCAAGAAGTGTTGTGACATAGTTCTTTTCAGTTACTTCTTCGACGACTTTTCTAAAGTATTCGCCAACTTCTGGATAAGTTTCATAGAAACGATCAATGACAGCTTT
>JAFSMX010000021.1 GCA_017447725.1 Bacilli bacterium | reverse complement strand
TTATTTAAAAAGGATGTATCGAAATAATTTATTCAAAAAAAGAAAGGAGAAGAAAATGAACAAATTATTTACAAAAGTAGCCGCGCTAACCCTCGGTGTAGCGATGGCTGCTGGTGTAGGTGTTGCTCTAGGTAGTGCGAAGGCTAGCGAAGCTAAAGCTATCGAAGTTTTATCATATACTTTAACTCCTGCTAGTGGATCCAATAACAGTTATAATGCAAATTGCGATATTGCAATTTCTGGTATTACTTGGAACTTAACAGGTAATTCAACAATGCAGCCTTGGAGAATTGGTGGAAAAAATTTAAGTGGAACCGATAGAGAACTATATTCAAAAACTAGTTTAACAGATGATATTTCGCGAATCGAAGTAACCCATGGTGCTGCTAGTGGAATTACTATTAACTCATGGACTCTCATTGTTTCTACACATGATGATTTTTCAAGTCCTGTTTCTACATTAACTCCTACATTTGCTGCAAATGGTACTACTAATATTAGTAGACCTTCAGGTGTTAGCTGGGCTGGATGTTACTATAAGTTTGTTTACAATGTTTCCGTTAGCGGGAGTTCAAACAAATATTTGGAATTCACACAAGCCAAGTTCTACAGAGAATCATCAAATCCTCGTGGTACCTTAGAGATTAACGAGCCAGAAGCTAATGTATTTGCAAAAGGTGATAAATTCCAAGTTTCATACAGCTGGACCCCAGCATCTGGTAGTTCTGCAACTGTTGCATCATCTGCCTGGTCTTCAAGCGATTCTGAAGTGTTAAGTGTTGAAAATGATGTTTTCACTGCTGTTGCTCCAGGTTATGCTTCTGTTGTTTTAAATGCAACAGACTCTATTGGTGAAGAATACGAAGTTATTTCAAAACGTATTTATGTCTCTGAAAGTTATGGCTTTGCCATTGGTGATGAAGTTGCTTTAATTTCCAGTGATCCAAAGTTCGAATTGAGCTCAATTAGTGATTCAAGTACAAAGTATGGTATTGGTGTTGCGTATACAGACGTCCCGGCTGGTACATTTGCTTTAACTGTTGAAGCTGGTTCTGTTGCAAGTTCCTTTGCCTTTAAGAATGGTACAAACTATCTTTCATGGACATCGGGTAACTCTTTAAATGTTGCAACAGAAAAATCAGAAGCTACATCATGGTTTGTTGTTGAGTATGGCACTTATACTGTTATCACAAACTGTAGCGATTTATCTAGAGAACTTTGGTGGAATAACACTAAAGACCAAGAAAGATTTGCGTGCTACACAAGCAAAACGCAAGAAACCGAGAACTTTACCTCTGCTTCACTCTATAAACTCGGAGGTGAACCAGAACCTGAATTAGTTTCTATTGCTGTTTCTGGTGAGTACAAAACAAAATACGGTTATCAAGCAGAAGAATTTGATAAGGAAGGTATTGTTGTTACTGCAACATACAGCGATCAATCTCAACAAACTGTTGATTTAACAGATGTCGAATTCAGCGGATTCGACAAGAGTGTTCTTGGTGAACAAACAGTCACTGTTACATACCAAGAGAAAACTACTACCTTTAAGGTTACTGTTTACTACACAGCGACATATAAACCAGGTGAAGGCACTCCTGAAGATGGTGAATATGTTGAATACATTGAAAATCCAGACAATTACGAATTAGTTTCGTTTGAACAAACCGGATTCGTTGCCCCAGAAGGCAAACAATTTAAAGAATGGTCTCAAGGTGTTACTGGAAAAGTAGTGGTTTCTGCTAATGGTAACTTAAACTTTACCGCTGTTTATGAAGATATCCCAGTTGCTAAGTACTCTGTTACATATACTGCTGGCCAAGGAACAGGCGACAATTATGTTGTTTCTGATGTAGAAGCCGGTTCTTCACATGCATTAGTGACCTTCGAAACTGCAGCATTTACTGCACCAGAAGGACAACAATTCAAAGGTTGGCAAGTTGGTAATGATGCTGAATTACGTGACGCTGGTTATGAAGTCACTGTTGATGGTGATCTTACTGTAACAGCCATCTATGAAGACATCCCAGTACCAACTGATTGGTCTGAAACATTTAAAACTACTTTCCAATCGAAATTTAATTCGACAGTTTATCCAACATTTATGGTTGAATTTGCTGATGACAACAATATTTATTGGAACAGCAGTGCTGCATATTGTCAAATGGTTGCTAGTGGTAACCTTTTAGTGAATGTTGCTAATGCATTCTATGCAGATGCGAATTGGAATTATATTGGACAATCTATGGTTTACAGTGGTGAATATGCTTTTGAAAATGCAGATGAAGTCAACGCTTATGTTTACTATGCATCTTCCCAAGACGTAACAGTCATTGTCTTGACCTGGGTTACATCTATTAAAGTTGATACAACTAATGCCAAAACTGAATACTATGTAGGTGATACATTAGATTTAACCAATGTTTATGTTCACTACGAACTTATGGATGGCGACTGGTTCCAAGGACATGTTATTAGTTCTGATTATTGGACAGCATCCCCAACCACATTAGATGAAGCTGGAGACGAAATTACAATTAGTATTGATGTCTCTGGAGTGTATCAACTCTCATACACCGTTAAAGTTACTCCAGTCGTAATGGAATCTCTTTCCATTTCTGGTGAACTTAGCAAGACCGAATACACTGAAGGTGATGCTTGGGATGTAACTGGCTTAGTTGTTACTGCTCACTACAATAACGGTACTGAAGCTGATGTGACTGATCAAGTGACTTGGTCATTTGATCCGGCAGAAACAGCAGTGGGAGTTACCTCTGTCTCAACTGTTGCTCAACTTGGCGACCTCAGTAGTGATGCCGTTGTGTTCGACGTTACCGTTGAACAAGGATACAACGCTGATACCTTTGCTAAAGACTTACTCGACTTGGTTGCTCCAATTTGTGCAAACTATGACGGTCAGAAGAATAACAAAGCTGCGTTAAAGACTGTTTGGGATACAATGTCTCAACGTTACTCAACTCTCTCTAACGAAGAAAAAGCAAAAGTTATCGCTGCTGCTGCTAAGGCAGATGGCACTGACCTTGAAAAGGCCATGGCCTTCTACAATTATGCTTGTAAGAAATACGGCTTAACCAAGTTCATTGAAGGACGTCAAGTTAAAGCACTTGTCACTGAACATGAAACTGGTAATAGCATTCTCCCAATCGTTGTGATTGTTGCATCTAGTGTTGCTGCAATTACTGCAATTGGTGTTGTCATTGCTCTTAAACGTCGTAAAGCATTACTTGCTAAATAATAATTGATTAAATCACTGCATTAATTTACTCAATGGCCTCTCACATACGTGGGAGGCTTTTTTAAATAACGAAATAAAAACCGCCCCGATCGACCTATTAAGCCCTGCGTACCGGTGGCGGTAGCATTATTAAATACAAAACGAAAAGAAAAATCAAGAATGTTCGTTAAAGATGTGCGTTGAGCTCAGAATAACTATCACAATCAAATATAAATAAATTTGCACATATATGTAATATTTGCATATTTCCTTTGACAAAATACTTTTGTTTATACTATAGTATCAACGAAAGAGGTTCAAACTATGTCATTACGTGAAACTCGCAAAAATTGCAAATTAACTCAAGAAGAAGCCGCCAAGCTTTGTGGTGTCTCTCTTCGTACTTATGTTAGCTATGAAAAGAATGAAGAAAAAGCTGACCAACTTAAACTTGAAAGAATGAAACAAGTTCTTGATGAAGCCGCTTCTAAAGACACTTCTATCTTAAAAGATAAGATTCTTCTTATTACTGGAGGAACAGGTTCATTTGGTCACGCTGTTGTTGATCGTTTCTTAGATACTGATATTAAAGAAATCCGTATTCTATCAAGAGACGAAAAGAAACAAGACGATATGCGCAAAGCCTATCATAACGATAAACTTAAATTCTATATTGGAGACGTCCGTAACCTTCCAAGTATTGTCGACGCATTTAAAGGCGTAGACTATGTCTTTAGTGCTGCCGCACTGAAACAAGTTCCATCTTGCGAATTCTACCCAATGGAGGCTGTTAGAACTAACGTTATCGGTTCAGATAACGTCATTACCGCCTGTGTCCAAAACCACGTTAAAAAAGCGATCTTCTTATCCACAGATAAAGCCGCTTACCCAATTAACGCGATGGGTATCTCGAAAGCCTTAATGGAAAAGAACGTTATTGCTCGTTCTAGACAAATGCTCAAAGGTGATACTGTTTTATGTTTGACTCGTTATGGAAACGTCATGGCATCTCGTGGATCAGTTATTCCATTATTCTTAAATCAAATTAAAGAAGGTAAACCTATCACGATTACCAATCCAGAGATGACTCGTTTCATGATGACTCTTGATGATGCAGTGGATCTAGTTTTATATGCTTTTGAACATGGTGAACAAGGTGACTTATTCGTTCAAAAAGCTCCAGCAGCCACAATTGAAACTCTTGCTAAAGCAATTATTGAATTAACCGGTTCAAAAACAGGCGTGAGTTACATTGGTACACGTCATGGAGAAAAACTCTATGAAACATTAGTTACCCAAGAAGAAATGCTCAAATCCATTGACTGCGGAAACTTCTTTAGAGTTTGTGCAGATAACCGTGATTTAAACTATGATAAATATTTCTCTAAAGGAAATAAGAAACTCAATTTAGGTGAATCATACACCTCTCATAATACTGGTCGACTTAATGTTGAAGAAATGAAACAACTATTAAAGAAACTCGAACTCTTTGGTGGACCAGTTCGTCAACACGAATAAACAAATGAAAATATTAGTTACTGGCGCAAAAGGATTTATCGGAACTCATGTGGTGGAGTCTTTAAAAAGACACCAACATGAAGTTTTTGAATTCGATATTAACGATACCGAAACATCCCTAATTGAATATATTGAGCAAGCCGACTGGATTATTCATCTTGCTGGAGTAAATCGTCCACTCACAATGGAAGAGTTTTATGATGGCAACACTAACTTCACGAAAAAGATTATTGATTTAGTTAAACGATATAATCCAAACGTGAAGATTGTGGCGAATAGTTCTATCCAAGCAGAACTCGATAACGATTATGGACGTTCTAAAAAGATGGCCGAAGATGCATTAATTGCCTCTAACTTAAGCGTTTACATCTATCGTTTCTATAATGTTTTTGGTAGAGGTTGTCGCCCAAATTATAACTCGGCGACAGCAACATTTTGTTATAACATCGCCCATGATTTAGACGTCTATGTTCGTGATCCAAATTATGTTGTCACTTATAACTATGTTGATGATATTGCTAAAGAAATCACAAATCTCGTCGAAAATAAAGTTAACCGAGATTTGCTGGTGATTTCTTATGTAAAACCTCAATATTCTTGTTCGCTTGGAAAACAAGTTGAGCTCTTAAAATACTTTAAAAAATGTGTGGAATCGAGCGAACATCTTCCACTTATTCATGATGAGTTTGAACTAAAACTATTTATGTCTTTCTTGTGGTATCTCTCCGATGAAGGAAGCTCATATAACTTTGCTCAGGATGAACGTGGTTTCTTTATGGAGTTATATAAATCTAGTAAACATGGTCAAATCTCTCTTAATATGGCTTACCCAGGCATCACTAAAGGCGGACACTACCACACATACAAAAAAGAAATTTTCTATCCTGTATTAGGTAAGTGCCGTATTCGTCAAAGAAACATTCATAATGATGAAATGATCATCGATGAAGTTGAAAACGGATCAAAACAAGTTCACATCATCCCCGAATACACCCACGAAATCACTAATCTAGGAAAAGATAATTCCTATACATTAATGTGGATCTCAGAAGTTTATAACCCGGAGACACATGACACATACCGCGCACCAGTCGATAAGGAGTAATTAATTATATGGAAAAGAAAATTAGAGTTGTCACCATTATTGGTACTCGACCAGAAATCATTCGTCTTAGCGAAGTCATTAAAGCTTTAGATAAAGATGAAGAAATTGAACATCTTTTAGTTCATACTGGACAAAACTATGACTATGAACTCAACCAAGTCTTCTTTGAAGATTTAGACCTTAGAGCCCCAGATTACTATCTTAACTGCGCTGGTAAAGATCTAGGCGAAACCATCGGTAACGCCATCTCTAAATCTTATGATTTACTTAGAGAACTTCACCCAGATGCTGTTCTTATCTTAGGAGATACGAATAGTGCGTTATGCGCCATCAGCGCAAAACGCTTAAAACTACCAATCTTCCATATGGAAGCTGGTAACCGCTGCGGCGATTGGAACGTTCCAGAAACAATTAACCGTAAGATTGTTGATCATATCTCAGATATCAATCTTCCTTACACTAATCACGCTTACGCAAACTTAATGAAAGAAGGTATTGAACCAGAATACACATTTGTGACTGGTTCACCAATGCTCGAAGTCTTAAATGCGCAAAACGCCAAGATTGAAAAAAGTGATGTCTTATCTCGCTTAGGCTTAACTAAAGGAGAATACATCGTTGTCTCTTCTCATAGAGAAGAAAACATTGATATTGAAAAGAACTTCAATCAACTCATGCCAGCGATTAATGAAATCGCCGAGAAATACCAAGTTCCTGTCATCTTCTCTACTCATCCACGTACAAAGAAGAGACTTGAAGCTAATCACTTCACAATGCATCCACTTGTTCGTAACCTTAAACCTTTAGGTTTCTTAGATTACGTGAAACTCCAAGAGAATGCGAAATTCGTTCTCTCTGATAGTGGAACACTGACTGAAGAAAGCGCAATGAGACACTTCCCAGCCGTCTTAATCCGTACATCCACAGAAAGACCAGAAGGAGTAGAAGTAAACTCCATTGTTGTCTCTGGTATCACCAAAGACGGAATTCTAAGCGCCATTGAAAAAGAACTCAAACAATATCAAACCGCAGGTACTCCAGAAAACTATGATGTCGTAGATGTCTCGAAAAGAGTTCTAAAAATCATCAAAGAAAAAATCGCTGTGGTGAACAAAGAAATCTGGAAAAAATAGCAAACGCCTCTTTTAGGAGGCTTTTTAATTAGAAAGAAAGATTAGAAATAACTAACTTTTTTCAATAAAATTAAAATCCCAAATGTATATATAGCGAAAAGAGGTACATGAAAATGAAAAAACAAATCTTGTGTCTAGCTCTCCCACTCCTACTTGGTGGTTTAGCCGGTTGCTCTAAGGGCACCAAAGTCGAAAACCTCGAAGAAAAGAAAGCCATTGTTAATGATGTTGCCGAAGGTGCAGCAAAGAATATTGGTAAAAGTGATTTAACCTTTAACCTCAACCTCAAAGTTGATGGAGAAGCCACTTTGCCAGAAGGAAAAGTTAAATTTGATTCCTTTGCTTTAGAAGCAGAAGGCGAATTTGATTTCCCAGAAACCCTAGAAAAAGGTAGCGATATTAAAAATATCAAAGCCCATTTAGGTTTAGAAACTGCTGGAAAGATTACTGTTACCCAAGGTAGTGTTGAAACTAAAGCGGAATGTAACTGCAAGTTTGCTGATTTCTATCTTGATGAAGGTATTATCTACGGAGACATCTACAAAAACGGATTCTCTGATTTCTTAAATAGTGCACTCAATTTAGGTCAAACACTCCCAATGAAGTCTAAACTTGATTTTGGTTCATTAATTGATCCAGACAGTATCCTCGATATGCAAGAAGACTTTGAATCTCCAGAAATTCCAGATGAACTCTTAAGCCAAGTTGCTATCTATGTTGCTGGTGATAAGTTCACCTTCGAACTTGATACTAGAGAAGCCACATTCAAAGATGATGCTGGTGTAGAACATAGTGTTAAAGACTTCTATGGCGTTGACCTTAACGCTTCTCTTGTCGTTGACAAGGAATTCCATCTTAAGGAAGTTGAAGCTAAAGGAAACCTTGATGTCTCTAAACTTGATGAAAAGAAACAAGCTAGCGGAAATCTTGCGGTGAATCTCCAAGTCAAAGTGAACCGCAAAGATAACCCAAACGTTCCAACTGTTTCAGATAAAGACGCTTACAAAGAATTCAAACTCTTTGGTAATTAATCGAAACATAATCTAAAAAGATTGCCACAAAATCTCGGCAATCTTTTTTTGTGGCACTTTTGTGACAGTGAATTATTTATTATTATATTAGTAATTATTCTTTATTCCGTTTTTACATAAGTAAGAAACTAATAGATTGAACATTAAGAAAATAATCTAGATCTGCATGAATTAACCAGGAATTGCTGGTGAAAATGTAATAGATTGGAGGAGAAAACAATGGCCAAATTAACAAACAAAATTATGCCAATCTTACTGAGTATCACTTTTTTAAGTGGATGTTCAGCAAAAACATCAAAGGTTAGTTTTTATAGTGAAAATGTCTTATATACAACCCAAGATGTAAAGATTGGTGAATGTGCCCTTGAGCCAGAAAAACCAACAAAATTAGATCGAGAATTTCAATATTGGTGCACTGATCAAACTTTAAATACGAAGTACGATTTCTCAACACCAGTAAATTCTGACATTTCTTTATACGCTAAATTCACATGGTCTGATGTATTTAATGATTATAATGACAAATATCAACCATCAAATACTCCATTTACAACCGATAACCACTTTATTGAAGGAGATGAAGATGTGACAATCGTCATCAAAAGCGATGGAGTTGGTATGAATGTTTCTATTTCGAAAGAACAAGTCCGGTTCTCTGGAGCTTTCGAAGATTTAACTGTTGAACGCATCATTAACCAAAACGGAATCATTTCTTTTGAAACTAAAGGAAAAGTAAAACTTGGAACAGGCTATGTTATTTTAGCCCGTAGTACAAACGAAAAAGGTATTTACATCACTATTCCATTTGAAGTAAATGAAAAAGTTGTTCCAGTGGTCATGATGGATAAATCCAAACAATTGTTAAACATTAAAGATTCACTCATTTATTTCACTGTAAAAAGCGAAAATCAAAAGATCGCTAATCCAAATCAATTAACAGCAGATGAATATCTTGCAAAGCTAAAAAACGCTGAACAACCTGAATCACAATATTTCACCATTACTGAGGATGAAAAATTCGCTTTAGAAATTCTTAAAGTTCACGAAGATTTCACTGGGGTTGATATGAAAGTTGACTACGTTGGAGACTTTAATGACGAAGCATTTGACTATGTCAAAAACAATCTTAAACTCCATGTTAGTGAACAAGTCTTTGAAGATGGAAAACCATATGAATTCGGTTTTGACATCAACTCTCCAGAAATTAAATCAGAAGTTCTTTTGACTCCAATGAAGGAGAACTCCTATTTAGGAAACTATAAAATCCACATCAACGGTGGTCGATTCTCTAATGCTTTAAAAACAAACATTGTTCGTCTATTAGAATATCCAGTAAACAAAAACCTTTTCTTTAGTATCCCTGAAGCGACAGTCACTGTTCGTACAATTAATTTCACAAACGACTTTGAGGTCCATGGAAAAATAGACATTGTTAGTGATGCTCCACTTGGAGATGTTTCAGTATCTTTAGATAAAATCATGATTAATGAAGAAGAAATCAATCCTGTTATTAATCTCCTTAATGATAATGTCGTTAGTGTCGAACACTCTTTAGCCGATGTTCAAATTGGTTATGATACTTCAACGACTGGAACTATTGAGCAAGATTTAGCTTCAAACTATGGTGGAGTTAAATCCTATATTCAAGACTTCACAACCAAAGATGAAGACACCTTCATTGATGACCTCATTACTATCGGAACATCAATTGGTAAATTTGCTTATGGTGTCTACTCTGGAGATTACACCATGGCAGGTGATGGTATTGGTAAAGTCTTTGGAATTGATGCTTTAAGAAATCCAGCTTTATTAATGCTTGAAAGACTTCAAGGAGTTATGGATAAACTCCAAGAAATTGAAAACAAAATCCAACAACTTGGTGAACAAATCGAAGAACTGAAGAAACAACTTGAAGAGCTTGGTAAGTCAGCCTACTTACAAACATTCTTACAAGCCCACTCTATTTGGAGTAGCTTTAAATCAGATTACTTTGCTCCAATGATTAGCGAAATTAGTAATTACACGACAGCGTATTAC
>JAFSMX010000020.1 GCA_017447725.1 Bacilli bacterium | reverse complement strand
TTACCTTTGTTTCGTTCAATTGCTTCTTTCAAAACATCTTTGAAATTACGTTCCATCGCAAAGACAATGCAGCCAACTCTTTCGCCTTCAACTTTGTTGTTTATAACAATTGTTGGAACATAGTAAGAATTTAATTTAGCGATGTCGTTTTCATCAAGTTCATCATCAAAGATGATTGCGCCATCAACGTGAGATGTAATAACTTTATCAAGTTGTTTTAAAGCGTCATCACGAGAATGGGAGGTGATGAAAAGCGAAAGGTTAAATCCTTTTTCTTTAGCAATTTCAGTAATTCCGTTTAAAACGGAAGAAATGTAAACATAGTTAGCGCTTGGAATCACAACACCGATGGTTGTGGATTTGTTTGTTGCAAGAGCCTGAGCTAAACCAGATGGTTTATAACCAAGTCTAGCAATGGTTTTTTGAACTTTTTGTTTGGTTTCTTCTGTCACGTTTCCTTGGTTATTAATAACACGGGAAACAGTTGCTAATGAAACTCCACTTGCTTTAGCAACTTCATATATTGTGACTCTGTCTTTCAAATTTTCCATGAAAAAACTTCCTCTTTTAATGCATGTTCATTATAAATGAAACAATTTACATTTATCAAGGAAGTATTTTCATTAATAGATTGGATAAGGTACTTTTTTAAGTCTAGTTGAAGGAATATTTTTCCTTCCTTCTTTGGCCTCAGGCTTACCATCTAGCTCAACTAGATCGCCGGTAAATCCACAGGTCATATTGTTCACAAATGAGGTACCGACACCATAGGTGTCTACAGGAACTCCAAGTTTCACCCATTCACAAATTTTATCTTTATTAAAACTGGAAGAAACAATAATCTTTACCCAGTTAAATCCTTCGTCATCAAGGGCTTTTCTTAAAGCAAAGATTAATTCTTTACAAACTCCATGAGGATCGAATCCTGAGGTATCTTTATCATCAAAGTAGTGATCGATAAGAGCTTTGGAAGTATCAACGCGAACTGCACGTAGTGTTTTGCCTAGGTGTCGAGCAAGCATCAGCGAGTCATGAACGACATTATTGTGATAGTCAATTAAAGCTGTAACTTGTTCATTTGGATAGGTTTTGTGATAAATGTCACTAGCCTTACAAATATCTCCACCGCAAAGTTCGATTAGGGCATGAGGCATTGTTCCGACACCTTTTCCACCCCACCAATAACCTTGGGCATCAGTAGAAACTTTACGAATTCCGGCAACATAGGATGCATAGCCATCACCGATTTGAGTCTGGTAATCATCTTGACGATCGGCCATTGAAAAAATGTCAGTTCCATTGAGTTCTTTCATCACCCAATAAACGTTTGTACAGACACTTGTTCTACGAGCAAGAATTCCATCAATCATTGACTCTAAAAATCCGAAGTCTTCATAACGTCCAGTTATCTTTAAAACTGGTTCGTTTGCTTGAATAATATCTCCGTCATTTAACGCATAAATATCCAGGTTTTGCGGTGATTTTGCAAAAGTATGGAGCAAAGCAATCGCTTCATCAACACCACATAATTTGGCATCATCAGTGCGTTGGAAAAACTGCATTGTAACCTTGTGATTTGGAGCAAATTTTTCGACGATTTCACGAGACTTTAAAAAGTAGTTTGCCGCATAAAACCCTTCACCTAATTTTGGATCAAATTGGAAAGTTTTATTTGTTAATCGAGAAATCTTTCCTTGCTCTTTTAGTGTAACTTCAAGTTCCATAGTTACTCCTTTTTTAAAACGATTCGATGAATCTTTTGACCAAGACCACGGAACTTACTTTCGTATCCCGTCATCGCATCGTTAACTTCATCAAAAATATAATCTTCTTCACTCAAAACTAATTTAAATTTTGAAAGAGGAATCTCCTCTAAAGTAAACTCAAATAGTGAGTCATTATCTGATTTAAAATAAACACATCCACCAGGTTTAAGCATACGATAATATTGCTCTAAAAATGTATGGAATGTAAGTCTTCTTTTGGCGTGTTTTTTCTTTGGCCAAGGGTCAACAAAGTTCAGAAAAATCGCATCCACCGAATTTTCTGGAGTTTGTTCAAAAACAACCTCGCCATCATATGGAAAAACACGGACATTTGTTACTTCATTTTCTTGAAGTCTTTTTGCCATAATTCCCGCAATAGTTTGAGCTCTTTCGACAGCAAGAAAATGACAATCTTTATGCTTTAAAGCATAATCGGTTATAAATTCTCCTTTGCCTGAGCCGATTTCGTAATAAATTTTATCTTTAAAAAATGGGTCGTTAAAATCGATCTTATCAATCACAATTTCAGGATGTTCTTTTAAGTAATCAACAGCCCATTGTTTAAAGCGAATTCTCATAATTTTTTACCAAGTAAATCAATCGCTCGAGCATAAATAATTGCTGAGAGATAGAAGTCTTCTAATGGCATTAATTCATCAGGTTCATGCATGGTTGATGTACGTCCTGGGAAAAGAGCACCAAATGCAATTGTGTTTGGAGCGTGTTTAGCATACGTTCCACCACCAGTTGTTAATGGAGCAGTTTTATCTTTTGTTTCTTTTCGGTATGCTTTAAGAAGAGTTTTTACTAATGTTGATTTTGGATCATATAAAAGAAGTGGAGATGGTTCTCTAGCTTCTGATTTAGAAGCAAAGAACTCATCGAATTTCTTCATGATTTCTTTTAGGTTGGTTGTTTCTCCATAACGAAAATTAACAGTAAAACTAAGCTTTTCTTTCTCATAGTTAACCATTCCAACACAATATGTCGAATCTCCAAGAAGTTTGGAGTGGGTGTAACAACCAAATTTCTTACCAGATGTATCGCTTAAGTTATCACCAATTTTTGATAAACTTTCTACTTTGTAGAAATCTCCTAATGCGGATAAACAAATTAAAGCTGCATTAACGCCAAGTTGTGGAGTTGATCCATGGCACGATTGTCCTTCGAAGACAAGGAGTTTACCTTCTTCTTTGAAGTTAATGTTCTTTTCTTTGAGATAATTAATGAAGTCTTCATCATGCTTCATTTCCACTTCAACATGGTCACAAACAGCGTTAGTAGCAACGCCACCTTTAATCGACTTCACATTTGGAATTTTCACCGCAATTTCTGGATAAAAGTCGACAATTTCCTTTTCTCCATAAATTAGTGGGAAGTCAGAATCTGGGGTAAATCCGTAGTCTGGACCTTCCTTTTTTAAAGTATCAAAATAGTACTCTAAACAGGATGAACCACGTTCTTCATCACCACCAACAACAATACGAACTTTATAATTTTTGATTAAGCCTTCTTCAAATAAGGCTTTTGTTGCATATAAGGCAGAAATAAGTGGTCCTTTATCATCGCTTGAGCCACGAGCATAAATATTTCCATCACGAACAACTGGTTCAAATGGATCGTTTGTCCACTTTCCAGATGCTGGAACAACATCGGCGTGAGCAAAGATACCAATCATCTTCTCTCCACTACCAATTGTTAATTCAGTGGCATAGCCATCACAATATTCAACAGAGAAACCAAGTTTACGGCCTAATTCGCCAATAAAATGGAGTGCTTTATCAACGTTTTCTCCAAATGGTTTTTCTTTGGTTTTTGTTGATTCATCATAAACTGAAGGAATCTTACAAAACTCTTTTAGAGTTTCGAGCATTTCATCATTATATTTTTCTAATAGTTTCTTATAGTTCATAACTAGATTCCTTTCTTTAAGATGAGGCGAATTTCGTTCATTCCTTTAACTGTTAATAAAGGATCATAAATTGCTTCACCGA
>JAFSMX010000019.1 GCA_017447725.1 Bacilli bacterium | reverse complement strand
TAAGATTGCTGAAAACTATCACATTCCATACTACACAATGTCTCCAACTTACTCTGTTTGTAAGGAACACGGATACATTAGCGGTGAAGAATATACATGTCCAAAATGTGGTGCCAAGACCGAAGTTTATTCCCGTATTACTGGATACTACCGTCCAATTCAAAACTGGAACGATGGTAAGAGTGAGGAATTCAAGAACCGTAAAGTCTACGTTCCAGAAACTTCTGTGCTTCATCCACATGTTGAACACACCGAAGAAGAATGCAAATGTGAAAATCAACCACAAAACCTCAATAAAACCTTATTATTTGCGACAAAAACATGTCCAAATTGTAAGATGGCTAAGATGCTTTTAGACAAAGCCGGAATCGCTTATGAAGTTGTTGATGCTGAAGAAAACGTCGATCTGACCAAACAATACGGCGTGAAGAAAGCTCCAACACTCATTGTTCCAATGGCTGATGGTTTAAAAGTTTACGAAAACGCCTCTAACATCAAAGGTTATATTGAAAGCGTAAAATAAGCTTATGTTTGACGCCATTGTTGTCGGCGGTGGCCCAGCTGGGATGACCGCTGCATTATATCTCCTAAGAACAAACAAGACTGTTTTAATTCTGGAAAAAGAAAATTTTGGTGGGCAAATTGCTAATTCACCAAGACTGGAAAATTTTCCATCAATTAAAGAAATCTCTGGGTTAGATTTTTCTGACAACCTGTTTGCTCAAATTACTGATTTAGGCGCCAACTTCGAACTTGAAGATGTCTTAAAAATCGAAAAGGTTGGAGACATCTTCAAAGTTCACACCAACTACAATTCATATGAATCAAAAGTAGTTATCATTGCAAATGGCGTGAAACACCGTTTAATGAATCTTCCAAAAGAACAAGAACTTATTGGTAACGGTATTTCCTTCTGTGCTGTTTGCGATGGCCCAATGTATAAGGGAAAAGAGGTTTACCTCATTGGAGATGCAAATACTGCTCTCCAATATGCCTTAACTTTAGCCAACTACTGCACTAAAGTGCACATGTTCACATTATTTGATAAATTCTTTGCTGATGCGATTCTTGTTGATCGCTTAAAAGCCAAAGAAAACATTGAAGTTACACATAATATGAATCTAGTGGAGTATCTTGGTGAAAGTTCACTTGAAGGCCTTGTGTTTGAAGACACTAAAACCAAACTCCGTCGCGAATTTAAAACCGATAATGTCTTTGTTTGCATAGGTCAAATCCCAAGTAACTATAACTTCGCAAATCTTGTGGATTTAGAAAAAGGTTACATCGTTACAGATGAGAATATGGAAACAAAAACAAAAGGTTTGTTCGCTGTTGGAGACACAAGAAAGAAAACAATCCGTCAATGTGTGACGGCTTGTAATGATGGTGCTATTGCTGCTCTTGCGGCAGTTAAGTACCTTGATTAATAACCTCTAAGATAGACCTCGGATACATAATTCTCGAGGTCTTTTTTATACAAAAGTGCAATGTCTTCATCAACTTGATGGAGACCTTTTTGAATGACGCCTTCTCGGTCAACAAACTTCTGGAGATAAAGTTTTTTAGACCCTTTAACTAGTTCACCAATTCCTTTAATATCACTAAAATCATGGAATTCTTTAACAAGAGTTGTTCTAAATTCATAGCGAATTCCGGAATTTTTTAATATATCGATCGATTTTTTAATCTTTTCTAAATCAACAAACTTACTTCCAGCAGTTAAAGGATATTTTTCTTTAGAATTTTTAATATCCATTGCCACATAGTCGATTAACTTCTCATCAATTAAGCGTTTTAAAAGTTCTGGATTTGTTCCGTTAGTATCAAGCTTAACTTCGTAGCCAAGTTCTTTGATTTGTCGAATTTTATTTTCTAAATCAGGCATCAATGTTGGCTCTCCGCCAGTCACAACAACAGCATCCAAAAGACCTTTTCTACTTTCTAAGTAAGCGATGATGTCTTTAAAAGGAATTTCTATTGACGAATTTAAAACCGAATCTCCGTTATGACAAAATGGACAACGGAAGTTACATTTTGGGGCAAAAATAACTGCGGAGACATAATCTTCGTAGTCAAGCATTGACATTTTGTCTAAGCCAACAAATTCCATATTTCTATTATAAATAATGAGTAAATATTTTGATAGAAAAACTATCAAAATGTGTTATTATATCTCTAGATTTCTGAGGAAATAATTATGATTATTAAAGAGTATGTTAAAGCTCGCAAAGTTGAGCTTAAAGATTTAATTGCGAAAATGGATCGTAAACCAACATTGGTGATTGTTCAAATTAATGACGATCCAGCATCAAACGCTTATGTTAAAGGAAAACTAAAAGATTCTGCTGAGCTCGGTGTTGAAGCAAAACTAATCAAACTTCCTGAATCAACAACCGAAAAAGAACTTTTAAAGTTAGTTGGCAAACTTAATAAAAACAAAAAACTCGATGGTTTTCTTGTTCAAATGCCACTTCCAAAACACATTAATGAAGACACAATCAAATTAGCTATCTCTCCAGAAAAAGATGTTGATGGTTTCCATCCATTAAGCAAACTCAACCCATGCACTCCTCAAGGAATTATGAATTACCTTAAGGCAGAAAATGTTGAACTTAAAGGAAAGAATGCAGTGGTGATTGGCCGTTCAAACATTGTTGGAAAACCAATGGCTAAGATGCTTCTTGCGGAAAGTTCAAACGTCACGGTTCTTCACTCCAAAACAACTCGTCCAGATTTTGAAAGATATATTGCCAATGCCGACATTATCGTTGTCGCAACAGGTAAACAAGGCATCTTAGACGAATCTTATAAGTACAAAGATTCCGCAGTTATTGTTGATGTTGGTATTAACCGTGATGAAACTGGATTACATGGTGATGCGGTTCCAAATCTTCCTGTTAGATTACAAACTCCAGTTCCAGGTGGAGTTGGATTATTAACTCGACTAGCCTTAATGGAAAATCTATTAAAGCTTCATAAATAATTGGTGTTTTGAAAAAAATATGCCGATTTTGCGGCATATTTTTTCTTTAATTAAACAGTAGGAAATGTCGATGGAAGAAGGAGAATATTCCAACAAGTTTTTCCATCTGTGTATTCTAAACGTTGAAGAATGTAGAAGACTTCGACGGATTCATCAGCGTCAACTAAATCGCCGTATGGTCCAGTTAAAATGTATTCATAATTAATATTCCAGAATTTTTCGTTATAGATTAAAGCAATACCATAATTGGCTCGAGCATTGTTTTTGCCATTGATATATTCTGAACCAGAATAATACTCATCACGCATACCAATGTAGTATTTTCCGCCTTCTTCAACAGTAGTTAAATAACCGGTTGTTTTATAAAGCTTAGACCAGGACATGGTGTAATCTGGGAAGCGCGCATCAGTATCTTCTTGAGATGCTTTATTCTTTTTAAGATCGGTAATTGATAACTCATTCGCTAAAGAAACATCAAGTGTTTTAGGAGTAGCAGACTCAACTTTTTCAACATCAATTACCCAAAGTGCTGGTGTGTAATCTTTCATTGAAAGAAGGCCGACGATATTAAACACACTGTCTTTGGAAATATTTGGGCGGTTATGTGCAATGGTTTTGATGATTGCTGAACCATCAGTAATCCAAGCAAACTTTTGATGGGTATTATCACTCACCCAAAGATATGAAGTAACGTTACTAAATGTATACATCTCACCATAACCATGGCCAGCACAGTTGTATTCCATGTCTTTTGTTGTTTCAAAGAAATTACTAAATGACATTTCACTTTTTGACGATGCCTTAGCATCAAATGTTACAGATAAAGATTTGTTATAAGTGTATTCACTAACAAAGATTTCTGGGTTACCCATATAAATTGAAAGATAACCAGTAATCGTATATTTAGAATCTGGATCACCATCATAATCACCAACTTTGTTATAAAGAGTCGATGATGCTGCTCCAATATAACCAGTTTCGTCTCCGAAAATTACTTTATATTTAGATGAGAAATTTAGACCATATTTACTGGTTTCTTTCCCTAAATCTATTGATTGAAGGGCGAGTCCGTCAAATGTAACTTTTGTCGTATAATCAACAGCGCCTCTCATTCCTGAAGGGACATCTATTGGATGTTCGGCAATATAATTTTTAATGAAGCTAATTTTTTGTTTTCCTAAATCAATAACTGGATCAACCGAAGAGATAGATGAACTTGAAATAGGTGCAGTTGAACCACTTGAACTAGCTGTGGTTGGGGCTGGTGCGCTACTAATAACTGCTGTGGATTGAGAAGTCGGCGAAACAGAAGATGTTCCTGGTTCAACACTCGATTGAGATGTTGGAGTATCACCAGAAGATTGTTTCTTTTTCTTTGGCGTAGAAGTACAACCAGAGATAACAAGAATAGATAAAAGTACAGCAATTCCAAACTTTTTCATGTTAATTTCCTTATTCTAATTCAAATGCACCAGTGTATAACTGGTAGTAATAACCTTTTTGTTTAATCAGCGAAGCGTGATCACCACGTTCTATGATTTTTCCGTGGTCAAGAACCATAATCGCATTCGCATTTTGAATGGTGGAAAGTCGGTGAGCAATAACGAAGACTGTTCGACCT
This sequence comes from Bacilli bacterium, assembly GCA_017447725.1. GTDB lineage: Bacteria > Bacillota_I > Bacilli_A > RFN20 > CAG-826 > Fiminaster. Next base: position 12,148 of record JAFSMX010000019.1, on the reverse strand, counting down.
TTCATAATTTGATCCATACCTTGTTGAACAAGTTTTTCGGTACGTGTATCAATGGAAGATGTTGCCTCGTCAAGAATCATGACAGGTGCATCCGCCACAGCGGCACGTGCAATAGAAATTAATTGACGTTGTCCTTGAGAGAGGTTCGATCCATCTCCGGAAAGGACAGTATTGAAGCCTTCAGGTAGACGCATGATAAAGTCATACGCGTTTGCAATCTTGGCTGCTTCATAACATTCTTCATCCGTTGCGTCGAGTCGACCGTAACGAATGTTTTCTAAAACAGTTCCGGTGAAGAGGTTAACGTCTTGTAAAACAATACCTAAAGAACGACGTAAATCATCCTTTTTAATTTTATTAATGTTAATTCCGTCATATCTAACTTTACCATCGGCAAGTGGGTAGAAACGGTTGATTAGGTTTGTGATTGTGGTTTTACCTGCACCTGTTGCACCAACAAGAGCAATTTGTTGTCCTGGGTGAGCGTAAATGTCGACATCTTCAAGGACTAATCGGTGTCCATCATATGAGAAGTCGACATGATCTAAGAGAATATCGCCTTTTAATTCGGTATAAGTTAATGAACCATCTCCATGAGGATGTTTCCAAGCATAGAGTCTTGTTCTTTCATTGGTCTCAACAATGTTTCCGTTCTCGTCTTTTTTAGCATGTACTAAAGTAACATAACCTTCATCTACTTCTGGTTTTTCATCAATAAGATCGAAGCAACGAGAAGCACCCGCCATACCCATAACAATAAATGTTACTTGTTGAGAGAAGTTATTCATGTTGTTGGAGAACATTCTCGACATGAGAAGGAATGATAAAACAACACCCCAGAAGGTTGAGACGTTCGCAGCATTATTAATATCAAGTGCTGACCATCCAGAAAGAGTTAAATTATTGAATCCTGGAATAACAAGCATTAAGAAACCAACTGTTGCGGTTAAGATGTACATGAAGTTTCCAATGTTCATATTAACTGGTCCGGTTACGTTACCAGCAATATTGGCGTTAGTGGAGTAAGTACATAATTCATCATTTAAATCTTTAAATTGAAGTTCAGATTTTTCTTCATGAGAGAATGATTTAATAACTTTTAAACCATTCATTGATTCTTCAATGTTACCTTCAACTTTAGCGACTTGAATTTGTTGTTTAACAAAGAATCTTGCGGCTCTTCCACCAAAGACAACGGTGGAAAGAACCATCAAAAGAGAACACACAAGTGTGACAATTGTCATCCAGATGGAGTTCATCATCATCACAACAAGGACCAAAATAATTGCTGATGTAGCCTGGATAAATGTTGGTAGTGCTCCAGAGATAAATTGACGAATTGTATCAATATCGTTTGTGAACAAAGACATGATTTCGCCATGTGGATGAGTATCAAAATATTTGATTGGAAGATCTTGTAAGTGGGTGAACATTTGAATACGAAGTTCATTGAGATATTCGTGTGTAATGACCGCCATTGTTCTGCGCCACCACCAAGCAGCGAAAACGCCAAAGGCATAAATGCTTGCAAGAATAATCAACAATGTTGATACGTTTGTATTGAGTGTCATGCCCATTGCCGAAATTTGATAACTTCCAGTGAATGGGTTTTGTGCACCACCTGGCATTGATAAAGCGGTGGATAAGCAAACAGTGATGAAGTTTAAGAACATCGACGATGAGAGGTTAGCAAAGACATTAAAAAGAATTAGGAAAATTGCGAATCCAAGTCTAACTGGATAACGCTTAAAAAGCTCTTTAAGTAATCTCGTTAGAGTACCCTTCTTGGCTTTCTTATGTTCCCTAATTCTCATTGGTGGCATTACTTAGCACCTCCAACTCGATTTTGAGTTTCATAAACTTCTTTATAAATCTTCGAAGTTTTTAATAGTTCACTATGTTTTCCGATAGCGGAAATTTCTCCGTCATCTAAAACGATGATTTTATCTGCATCTTCAATAGAAGAAATACGTTGAGCAATAACGATTTTGGTAATATTTGGAAGTTGGTCTTTAAGTCCTTTACGGATGAGCTTATCTGTTTTTGTATCAACAGCAGAAGTAGAGTCATCAAGAACTAAAATCTTTGGCGAACCAACAATGGCACGAGCAATACAAAGACGTTGCTTTTGACCGCCAGAGAAGTTTGCTCCACCTTGTTCGACTTTGGAATTTAATCCATCTTTTTTGCCTTTAACAATTTCTAAAGCTTGAGCAATTTCACAAGCTTTTTCCATCTCCTCAACAGTAGCGTCTTCTTTTCCCCATTTCAGGTTTGAAGCAATTGTTCCAGAGAAGAGGACGTTCTTTTGAAGAACGACAGAAACAGATTTTCTTAGTGTCGGGATGTCGTATTCACGAACATCACGGTCCCCAACAAGAACTCTTCCTTCAGTAACGTCATAAAGACGTGAAATAAGATTAACTAAGGAAGTTTTTCCTGAACCTGTGGATCCTAAAATACCAACAAATTCGCCAGATTTAATATTTAAATTGATGTTTGATAACGCACATTTTTGCGCTGTTTCTTTATATTTAAAGTTCACGTTGTCAAAGACAATGTCCCCATTTTTAACTTCATAAAGTGGGTTTTCTGGATTTTTAATTGATGGTTCTTCGTTTAGAACTTCGGAAATACGTCTAACGCATTCAACAGACATAAGCATCATGACGAGAATCATCGAGATCATGAGGATAGAAACGAGAATTTGAATACCATAGGTAATCAACGAGCTCATTTGTCCAACAGTTAATTTAATCCAGAAGGAATTATCAATTGATCCACGATAAATTGCATATGTACCAATTGAGATAACTAAAATATTTGAGATATGAATCGTGGTATTAAGAAGCGGATCGGTTAAGGCAACTAACTTTTCAGCCTTAATAAATCCACCAGTTAACGAATTAGATGCATTAGTGAATTTTTGTTTTTCATAATCTTCACGAACATATGACTTAACAACACGAATTCCAGAAACGTTTTCTTGGACCGATTCATTTAAAGCATCATAACGTTTAAATACTTTGGTAAAGATACGGAATGCTTGTCTACCAACAAACCATAAACCTAATCCAATAACTGGAATTAATAAGATAAAGATGACTGCCATCCATCCTCCAGCAATAAACGCCATAACTGCAGAGAAAATAATCATTAATGGAGCACGAACAACGATACGAATCATCATTTGGAACGCCATACCGACTTGGTTAACGTCAGTCGTTAATCGGGTAATTAATGAAGATGTATGGAATTTATCAATATTGGCGAATGAGAATGTTTGAATCTTTTTGTAGATGTCCTCGCGAAGGTTTGTTTGTAATCCAACTGAAGCCTTAGCAGCAGTTCTTCCACCAATAAATCCGGCGCTTAATGAAATTAACGCCATCACAATTAAGGCAATAATGATTCCAAAAATAGTGACATCTAGTTTCAAATTTAATGTGGCGTTTGAATAAGTTAAAGTTTTAAAGATGCCAGAGAATTCATGAATTTCATTATATGGATGAGCAGCGGTAACTGTCACAGCTTGAGTAATCGTGTCGATTAACATCGACATAACGAAAGGCATCGCACATTCCATCAGTGCTTCAATAATCATTAAGATTGGTGTCCAGATCGCATACTTTTTGTATTGGCGAACGGATTTTGCGATTAATTTAACTTTCTCTAACATAATTTGCGATGCTGTATAAATATACTTATTTATCGAAAATAATTCAATTCAAAAAAATAGAAAATTACAAAATTGTAAAATACCAGAATCTTTAGTGCTAAAATGATTTCTATGAATAAACACTCAAAAAACAAGGCTGAAATTGCACTGAGATTGTTCTTTATTTCATATTGTTTTATTTTTGCTGGAATCCTAATTGCATTTTTAATTATCGGTCGTGACTTTGAAAGAGTTGCACTTGGAATATTGTTTTTATTAGCTTCAGTTTTCCATTTTGCTGAGTTTTATCGAAATTTCGAAAATCCAAGAGCAAAATACATTTATCTAGGGCTAGCAATTATTGGAGTTGGATTAGGAATCTTCACTTTAGTTCATTACAAAATCGAGTTATGGTTAGTCTGTTTATTGTTTGGACTTCTTGATGCTCTGTCTGGATTATTGGAGATTGGCACAAACGCATTTATTTTAAAAAGATCCTGCAAAAAGCCGCTAGATTTAGCCGAATACGTCATTTCTGCTGCTGATATTTTGTTTGGAATTCTTTTAATTTTAGAACTTGAAGAAGGGATTTTTGTTCACGTTGTGTTTTTGACAACTGTCTTTGTTGCAAATGGCGCATTAACACTTACAAAATTATTTTTAGATTTAAGAAAACATGAATAAAAAAGGATTGATTATCATAAACGGTTTTGGTGTTGCTGAAGGTATTCAACACCAGCTTAAACGACTCAAAGAAGAGTTTTCAAAAAAAGGTGTGCCAGTTGATGTCCGCACAAGCACAGATGTTTTTTCTTACTTAAGTGAAGGCAATGTAAAATCAACTTTACCTCACTATGATTTTGTTATTTATACAGATAAAGACAGATACATTGCCGAGGAATTAGAAAGAGCAGGTTATCGCCTTTTTAATAGTTGCTCTTCAATTGTTAAATGTGACGATAAAATGCTCACTCATCTTTCTTTATCTAACCAAGGAATTAAAATGCCTACGACAATTTCATCGCCACTTTGTTATCGAGATGATGGAAATCGAAAATATTTAGATAGAGTTATTGAAATCATTGGTTTACCAATGATAGTTAAAGAAAATTATGGTAGTTTAGGTAGACAAGTTTACTTTGTAACCAACAAAAATGAATTATTAGATTTAGAAAATAAACTTATTCATGTGCCTCATATTTTTCAGCAATTTATTGCATCTTCAAAAGGTAAAGATTATCGAATAATTGTAATTGGAGGCAAGGCCGTTGCTTATATGAAAAGAGAGAACAAGTTTTCTTATCTTTCTAATTTAGCAACAGGTGGAAAAAGTTATGTTGTCGATCTCCCAAAAACCTATTTAGATGTTGCTGAAAAAGCAGCGAGAATTTTAGAACTTGATTATTGCGGTGTAGATCTTCTTGAAGGAGAAAATGGGGAACCAATTCTTTCTGAAGTGAACTCGAATGCTTTCTATGAAGGAATAGAAAAAACAACCGGTATAAATGTCGCCCGGTTGTATGTTGATTACATCTTAAGTAAGTAATTATTTTGGATCTAATCCTTGAAGTCCGATTTGGACTTTTTCTTTTGCTTCTTTTCCCAGCAATTCTTCAATAATTGTTAATGCAAAAGGGATGGAATATTGCATTGATCTTGCTGTAATAATATTTCCAGATTTTTCAACTTCATTTGCAGTAAAATCACCAGCAATTCCCTCATTAAATCCTGCAAAACACGTATATTTTTGATTTGCTAAATAACCATGTTTTCCTAGAATTGATGGTGCGGCGCAGATTGCACATAAAAGTTTTCCTTGAGAGGCAAATTTTTCTAGATAAAGCGGAACTAATGGGCTATCAGATAAGTTTCTTGTTCCTCGCCCCCCACCTGGAAGAATAATTGCTTCGTATGGAGTTGTATCAAAAATTAATTTTAGAAGCGCATCGGCTAAAACATGAACACCAAATGAAGATTGTACTTCGAGTCGATCAGTAATTGATGCGGTTGTAACTTCAATTCCTGCTCTTGTTAAAACGTCTCTAGTAGTTAGGGCCTCTGTATCTTCAAAACCATCAGCCAATAGCATTAATACTTTCATAAACAAAATCCTTATTTATTGATATAATTTTAACACAGAAGTTCAAAATGAATAAAACATCCGTCTTACCTTTATTAATCTTCGCTTTAGTTGTTTCTGGATGTACTTCTACACCAAAGAAGAAGAAATCAACTTTGGACACGTCTTCTATTCAAACCAGTATTAATCCTGGAACATCTTCGGTTGAGGCATCATCTCAAGTAGCTTCAACTAGCATTTCACCTTCTTCATCCAGTTCTATAACTCCTCATCCTGAACCAGGCACTGAAGTTACGCGCTTAATGGAGACGTCTTTAGACAGTTTTGAAACTGGTACAGGTTTTACTGCTGGAGGAAGGCAGATCGATAACCATGATGACTCTCAGCCTAATGATAGAAAGAAAAATGCTGAACTTTTAACAAATTATTTTTCAACTATTTGCGATATCGAGGGAATGATCGGTTCTATTACTTATACAGCATTAAATACAAACGTTGACCGCAATAATGGGACAGATATTTATTTAACAATTGGAACTTCGGATGCCGGAAAGATTGTTTGGCAAAGTGTAGTACCAATGAAAAAAGTCGTCTTAAAAGTGAATAATTATCATAAATGGTATAGAGATTACTCAAAAGAAACCGAAGAACAATGGCATACCGATAGTGCGAAACTAATTGTAAATGGATCTGAAACATCGATGGCGGTTACAGAAACAAATGTAGAACCAGAATCTCGTATTGTTACTTATGAACCATCTGAGACATTTACTACATTAACAATAGAAAATGAATTGATCGGTGGAACCGACCATAACCGCATCTTTCTAGAATCTATTCAAATTACCTGGATTTATTAATCCGGGTTTTTTATTTTATGTAAGCGTTTAACACGCTTTTTTATTGAAATAATATTGGTGATAATTTATTATCAATAACGCAAAGAGGAAAATAGAATGGAAAATACAAAAATCAAATCCATCCACGGTCGTGAAATTCTCGACTCCCGTGGAAATCCAACCGTTGAAGTTGATGTTGTTCTCGAAAACGGTATGATGGCCCGTGCCGAAGTCCCAAGCGGAGCTTCCACAGGTATCTACGAAGCACTCGAACTTCGTGACGGTGATAAAAAACGTTACCTTGGTAAAGGAACCTTAAAAGCTGTTGCCAATGTTAACGAAATCTTAGCCAAAGAACTTAAAGGCCAAGATGCTGCTAATCCAGATGCAATCGATGAACTCATGCTCAAGATTGATGGTACCAAAGGTAAAACAAAACTCGGTGCTAATGCTATCTTAGCTGTCTCCCTTGCTGTGAACAAATTAGCTGCTCAAATCAAAGGTGTCCCACTCTACAAATATTTATCCGAAGGACGTGAAGTTGTTCTTCCAGTCCCAATGATGAACATTCTCAATGGTGGATGCCACGCTTCCAATACTGTCGACTCCCAAGAATTTATGATTATGCCAGTCGGCGCTCCAAACTTCCGTGAATGCTTAAGATGGTGTTCCGAAGTCTACCACGTCCTCGCCAAGAACCTCAAAGCCAAAGGCTTAGCCGTTTCTGTCGGTGACGAAGGTGGTTTTGCTCCAAACTTAGCTTCTGATGAAGAAGTCTTAAGAGAAATCGTCAAAGCTATCGAAGATGCTGGTTATGTTCCAGGAAAAGACTTCAAGTTAGCTATGGATGCTGCTGCTTCCGAGTGGAAGGATGAAGAAAAAGGTGTTGGTTACTACTACTTACCAAAACAAAAGAAGCATATGACTTCAGATGAACTTATTGAACACTGGGCCAAACTTCTTGAAGAATTCCCAATTGTCTCCTATGAAGATATTCTCGACGAAGAAGACTGGGAAGGCTGGAAGAAACTTACTGCCCGTATCGGTAAGAAAGTTCAACTCGTTGGTGACGACTTATTCGTTACAAACGTCGAACGTTTAAGCAATGGTATCAAAGTTGGTGCCGCAAACTCCATCTTAATTAAACTCAACCAAATCGGTTCTGTTAAAGAAACCAAAGCTGCTATCAAGATGGCTCATGATGCAGGTTATACAGCTGTTACTTCCCACCGTTCTGGTGAAACAGAAGATACCTTCATTGCTGACCTCTGTGTTGGCTTAGCAACTGGTCAAATCAAGACTGGTGCTCCATGCCGTGGCGAACGTGTGAACAAGTACAATCAACTTCTCCGTATTGAAGAAGAACTTGGTCCAAAAGCCAAATATGCTGGCATGAACGCCTTCAAGTTTGCAAAATAATTAATCAAACAAAATCAAAATTGACTCTCCTTTGGAGAGTCTTTTTTGTTATCTATAATTATTTACTTAAACAATATAAAATTATGCCGATGAAAAAACATGTATATCATATTCCTTATTTAGGATTTCATACTCGTGCATACACATTTGGCGATATTAAGAACGGAACGCCATTAATTATTCTTCATGGTGGACCAGGTGGATGTGTTGAGCGTTATGAAGTTTTAGAGCAACTCGCTGATCAAGGAATTCCATTAATTTTCTATGATCAATTAGGTGCTGGATATTCTCGCGTTCCTAAAGGAAACGAAGACCTTTGGACATTTGAAACATATTTAAAAGAACTGGAAAATGTCATTCGTTTTTTTGGTCTAGAAAAGTTTTCTATTCTTGGACACTCGTGGGGTGGAATGCTTGCGCTTGAATGGGTGTGTAAATATCCTCATGAAGGTTTAGAAAAACTCATTTTATTTTCAACTCTTCCATCGACAAAAATATGGAACGACGAGCATCTGAAAATGATTGAGTCTTATCCAAAAGAACAAGTTGAAGCAATCTTAAATGAGAAAGACAAAAAACCATACGACAAGAAGCTTTTTAAACAGGGAATGAAACGTTTCTATGGCGAACACGTTGGTAAGAAAAATCAGCGAAAATACACGCCAAAAACCAAACATTTTCCAAAAACTAACAAGGAAATCTATAACAAAATGTGGGGTTTTTCGGAATTATTCGGAAATGGTACTTTAGCGGATTACGATGTTACAAATTTGCTTTATAAAGTAGATGTTCCGACATTAATCTTATCTGGAAAATATGATGAATCGACACTTGAGATGAACCGTGTTATGAAAGAAAAAATACCTCACGCGAAATGGGTACTTTTAGAGAATTCGCATCATGGCGGTTACAACGAAGAGCCAGATGTGGTATTAGAATCAATTTCTAAATTTATAAAATAAATTTCTTAAGAACAACTTTTTCAGCATCGGAAATGAATGCTGCATCAATTGTATTTAAAGCGAACTCTTGCAGTTCGTTTTCTTTAAATCCGAGTTTACTAAGTGTGCGATATTCTTTCCAAAGTTCCGTATTTGAAACAGTCATGTTATCAGTATTAATCGTGAATTTCACACCAGCTTCTTTTAATTGTTTAAATGGTAAATCTGAGTAGGATTTGATAGCTTTTGTATCGAGGTTTGACTTTGGGCAAATTTCCAAGCAAATCCCTTGTTTTTCTAGCAATTCCACAACATTTTTATCTTCAACTGAATGGATTCCGTGTCCGATTCTTAATGCCCCCATTTTTACCGCAGATTCAACAGATTTTGCTCCTGATGCTTCTCCTGAATGGATGGTGTATGGTAGTTGATATTTTTTAGCAAGTTCGAATTCTTTTTGGAAGAGTTCATTTGGGAATAATGCTTCAGCTCCAGCTAGATCAACAGCAACAACACCTTTTCCGTAGAATTCTTTTGCAACCTCTACAGTTTCCATATTTGCTTCATGAGTGTTTTCACCACGCATACAGCAAAGAATAAGGTTTACACGAATGAATTTTTGTTCAGCAAGTGCTGTGACTAAAGTTTCAACAACTTCTCTTTGCGTCAAACCTTGACCGGTGGAGAGTTGTGGCGCCATTCTAACCTCACAATACTTAAGACCTTGTTTTGAAAGACGCTCTAATAAATCTAAAGAGCATTTTCTTAATCCGTTTTTGGATTGGAGGACAAGATTTGGAAGATCAAAACGTTCCAGATATTCATTAAGAGATTGGCAGTTTTTCGGCACTCTTAAATATTTGTTCAGTTTATGTGGGCAATAAGTTGGAAGTTTGATCCCTTCCTCTTTTGCCACTTCGATAATTACTTTAGAAGATAAGGATCCATCTAAGTGTAGATGAATGTCTGCTATAGCGTATTTTTTGTAGTCCATATGTTGATATTATACGAAGAATTTTCTTTTTAGTGGAAAAATAATTATTTTTCTATAAAATTGTTATTGCTGACAAAGGAGGATGATTTATGAAAGAAATCAAAATTAGTGAATTAGAGAAAATACAAAGTGAATATGAAAAAGATCATTCCTGTACAGTCGCTCGTCACGCATTAACCGGTGCAGATATTAATACAGTTGCTGGAAGCAAAGACGAAGTCCGTGATCTTGATTTTAACTTTGATATTAACATCAAATCTATGGATGTTGCGAACCAAAAAGCATCTGGAAGATGCTGGATTTTTGCTGGTTGTAACTGCATGAGAGAAAGAATTGGTCGTAAACTTGGACTTAGTTCTTTCAAATTGTCACAAAGCTACATTGCTTTCTATGACAAACTTGAAAAACTTAACTACACATTAGAAGCACTTATTGAAACAATCGATTGCGATTATGATGATCGTACTGTTCAATTCTTAGTTCAAAACGGAATTGGTGATGGTGGTCAATGGGACATGCTTGTTAACGTTGTTAAGAAATATGGTTTATGTCCAAAGAACGCATATGTTGAAACATATACTTCTAGCTCAACTCGTTCTTTAAATGCTTTATTAAATGCCGAAGTTCGTCGTTTCGCAAGCGAATCACGTAAGGTGAAAGCTGAAAAAGGAATGAAAGCGGTCGAAGAACTTAAAGAATCCTATATGAAGAGATTTTATAAAGCTCTCGTTTCCTGCTATGGTCTTCCACCAAAAACATTTGACCTTAAGTACACTGATGACAAAGGAAAATATCACGTTGTTCGTGGTTATACTCCAAAGTCATTCTTTGATGAATTTATCGGAGATACTATTGATGATTTTGTGAGCTGCATTAATGCACCAACCAAATCAAAACCATTCAATAAATCCTACACAGTTCAATACTTAGGTAACGTTTATGGTGGTAAAATTGTTAAACACCTCAACCTTCCAATGGAAAGACTTAAAGAAGTCATTCTTGCCCAACTTAGAGACGGATTCATCGTCTGGTTTGGTAGTGATGTCTCTTCCTATGGCGATCGTGTGAGAGGCGTTTGGAACGACCAAGAATGGGATTATAAGTCTTTATTAGACTTAGATATCAAAATGGATAAAGGTGAATCCCTTGATTTCCGTGCAAGCGCAATGAATCACGCAATGTGTATTACAGGTGTCGCGTTTGATAAAGATGGCAAACCATCCAAGTGGAAAATTGAGAACTCCTGGGGAGATGATAGAGGTCGTAAAGGTTACTTTACAATGTCTGCCTCCTGGTTTGATCAATACACCTATCAAGCCGTTGTTAAACGTGAATATTTAACCAAGGAAGAACAAGAAGCCTACGATGCTGATCCAATTGTATTAAAACCATGGGATCCAATGGGCTCACTTGCTGATTAATAAGGAGAAAAAACATGTACAAACTAGTTTTAATTCGTCATGGTGAATCTGAATGGAACAAGCTTAACCTCTTTACAGGCTGGACTGATGTTGAACTTTCAGAAAAAGGTGTTGCTGAAGCTCACCGTGCCGGTAAGACACTTAAAGAAGAAGGTTATGACTTTGATGTCGTTTATACTTCTTTATTAAAACGTGCTATTCATACGATGAATAACGTCTTATTTGAATTGGACCGCGAATGGTTACCAGTTTATAAGTCTTGGAGACTTAACGAACGTCACTATGGCGCTCTTCAAGGTTTAAACAAAGCTGAAACTGCCGAAAAGTATGGCGAAGAACAAGTTAAGATTTGGAGACGTAGTTATGACTGCCCACCTCCAGCACTTGATCCAAAGGATCCACGTAACCCAGCTCTTCAAGCTCAATTTAGAGATGTTCCAGCCAAGGATCTTCCATTACACGAATCTTTGGAAATGACTGTTGCTCGTGCTGTCCCATATTTTGAAGAAGTTATTAAACCAGCAATGGAAAGTGGCAAACGCTGCTTAATCGTTGCTCACGGTAATTCCTTACGTGCTTTAGTGAAATACTTCGATCATATGGCCGACAGTGAAATCGTCGGAGTTAACATTCCAACTGGTGTTCCACTAGTCTATGAATTCGATGAAAAGATGAATGCAGTTAAACATTATTACTTAATGGATGAAGCCGCACTCAAAGCCGAAATGGAAGCTGTCGCAAATCAAGGAAAAGCGAAGAAATAATTAGTTTTTGCTGGTAATTTCGATGAAAAAAG
>JAFSMX010000001.1 GCA_017447725.1 Bacilli bacterium | reverse complement strand
CAGTTATTTCATTTTTCCAAGCTGTCGGTAAACCTTGGAGAAGTCTTATTTTAGCCTTATTAAGAAAAGGGGTTTTGGATATACCTTTAATGTTTATCTTCTTTTCTATCTCAAAAGTCGAAAATAACTCTATTGGGCCAGATCTGATAGTTTGGGCCACTCCTATTACCGATATTGTTTGTTCTTTTGTAGCAGTTATTTTGTTTTATGGATATGTTAAACACAATGGTAAAAATACACCATCTTTTAATAAGCAAGGAAAATTACAATCTGTAGAAGGCTAATAATTATGAATAAGATTATTGATACAAGACATAGAAAGCACGCTAGAAAAATAACCATTATATTTTGTGGTAATAGAGCTTTTTCTGACATTTATAATGAAATAAAAATGAAAGGCTATGAAATATCCACTAATTATTTATATTCCAGCAAAGAAAATAGTTCATGCATCATAAATATGACAGTTAAAAGAAAAAACAAATCATTTGATAAATATATTGCGTTTTTAGTAGATAAAGTATTTTGCAAAACTATTTATATATCTGATTATATGGAAGTAGATAATGATAGTTAATCTCAGCATTAAAATGAACCTAAGCAAGAGTCAAATTGTGTGACGCTTAGGTGGTGCGAGAAAAATTGGGAATCGAACTATTGAAAAATGATATTTTCTTGCTTCCAATCCACCAACCTTAACGACTTTTATCTCTATATTTTAATGCTTTGATTTTAAGCGGAAGAGTTACTAGCCTCATCAATATTGTTCTAATGTTCCAATGGTTCATTAACAAATAGAATCCGCCAAGGAATGCAATAGCAATTCCAATTGACCCAATTGTCATAAATGTTTGTACGAGATGAAAAGCAGATTCAATGTTATAAATTTTGATTATCCAATTGGCAACAATAAATAAAAACATCACACCACCAACAACAAAACAAACAATAGGTAAAAGTTCTCTAAACTTATAATCAAACATTTGCCATTTTTTAAACAGCTCAGCATGTTTGTGATCTTTTACATCTCGATAAAAGTCATGACTTGTTATTTTATACGTAGAAGTTGATGAACCACCAGCGTGTTTTGTTAATGAAACATTGCCTTTATCATCAATAGTTCCAGAATAGGTGTCATTATAATATGTTGTATACTCACGTTCGGCATTATGGGTATCAAGAATTTTCCATTTAAAATATTTGTATTCTGATAAATCACTGTCGAAAACATTGCCATCATTATATTGAGTTCCACGATGAATAATTTGTCTTAATCCACCATTACGCGGAATTGTTTCATCAATTTTCTTATTTGCATATTTCATAGAAATAGTTTTACAGGTAGGAAAAAAGAGTTCAAGCAGACAAAGTAATATGGTGCCAATTAATCTAAGATTAAACTTTAGATGAATTCTTCGTATAGCGATCAACCTAATCGGAACTTTGATGATAAATTAAGTGATGAAAAATTCTTTGAAATGTTGAAGGATGATTAAGAAAACACTTTTAATGAATTTGTTTATTACTAATATCTCAGAGAGGAATTAACTATTAAAGAATAAAAAGCCTTATAGATAATGGTATTAAAATTCGTGGCAATTCAATAATCAGAGATTCATTTATCCTCAATTATTGGTCGCCACATCTTTTAGCAATATATTCATTTCCACCCTTCTTTTCTGGTGCAGGCGATAAATGCGAATAAATTTTAATTACATATTTTTTCGTAAAAGTATGCAGTTAGATTTGAACAAAAACAATAAAAAAACTCCTTTTTTCAGGAGCATTTTCAATCAGAATGGGGCGAGTGACGCGGTTCGAACGCGCGAATGACCGGTTCACAGCCGGTTGTGTTAGCCTCTTCACCACACTCGCCAGAGCGTTATCAATAATAACTATTTATTGATGCTTTGTAAAGCGGATTTTGCAAGTTTTAGAATTGGCAATTCACGTTGTTTCACTAATCGACCAACTAAAACATTTTGCATCTCTTCGTATAAACGAATTGCTTCATCAATTGGAACCCAAATGATTTTATTTATTCGAATTTGTTCATCAACTTCGAGGTGTTGGTGAACTTTTTTACCTCTTCGAACAAGATAGTAGTAATTGTGGTTCTTTCTTTGGATGAGGTTATAGTAGTCATCCACCTCACCTAAGAAAGAGATTACTTCTGATTCATAACCAACTTCTTCATGGAGTTCACGATGAAGCGTTTCTTCATGGGTTTCGTTTGGTTTAGCTCCACCACCTGGAGTTTCATAATAATCTCTAGGTCCAAATCCATCATCATCTTTTAGATATTCGAGGCAAACATTGTCGTTTTCATCGACAAAAATGGCTCGAACGACATCACGAGTATGAGAAACACCAGTGAATGGATATTGATCATCTTTGAACTTAAAGAGAGGTTCCATGGACATTATTTTATATAAAAAGAGGGCATTATGCTATAATGAATTGCCTTATGAAGAGTGAAGAAGCAAAGAAAGTCTCTAGTTGGAAATTATTCCTGACATTCATGAAGTTAGGATTATTTTCATTTGGTGGCGGAGCAGCAATGCTCATGCTCATAAAAGAAGAAATTGTCACCAAGAAAGGTTGGATGAGTGAGGAAGAACTAGCTGAAATGGTTGGTTTAAGCGAATCCACCCCTGGTCCAATTGCGATTAATCTAGCAACCTATCTTGGCTATCGAAAACACGGTTTCTTAGGAGCTTTATGCGCCACACTTGGCGTGATGGTTCCAACATTTTTAATCATGTTTATTGTTTCAATGTTCTTCCGTAATTTGATGCAATATGAACCAGTTCAATATGCCTTTATCGGTGTTAAATGTGCAGTTGTTTTCTTAATTTTACGTGTCGCGTTTTCCCTAGCAAAACAAGTAAAATCCTCAAGTTTTGCGGTGATTTTGTTTTTAATTGTCGCGATTTTAATGATACTCTTCCATTACTTAAATATCGACTTTAGTGCAATCTACTTTATCCTCATTGGTTTATTCCTAGGATTACTTGTTTATTCACTGATTATTCCTTTAACTCAAAAACATAAGGAGGAAGTCAAAAAATGATTTTTCTTCGTTTGTTTTTAGAGTTCTTAAAGATTGGCTTATTCACCTTTGGAGGTGGATATGGAATGATTCCGCTTGTTCGAGAGACCGTTTTAAAAAATGGTTGGATGAGTGAATCAGAATTCATTAACATGATTGGTTTAAGTGAAGTCACTCCAGGGCCAATCGCGATTAATATGGCGACTTATGTTGGCTCTTTACAAGGAAGTGCCTCTTCACTTGGAGCTTTTGGAGGATTCTTAGGTTCATTAATCGCGACCATAGCAGTGATTCTTCCAGCGTTTATTGTGATGCTTATTTTCTCCATCTTCTTAAAAAAGTTTGGAGAGCAAAAACACATCAAAAACGCTTTAAAAGGAATTAATCCAGTGGCGATTGCCTTAATCATGTCCACCGCTTTAATTCTTCTTAGTGATGTCCTTTTCCCGATTAACACTACTGGTTCCGTTAGTGTTTCATTTAATAGAACATCAATCTTTATCTTCCTCCTTATCGCGTTTATTTATTTAATCATTACAAAAGTATTAAAGAAAAAAGCACACCCAATCTTCATGATTTGTTTGGGTGCGCTATTAGGTTTAGTTGTAAATTATATCAATCTCATCTAAAGTGATGAGATATGAAAAGGAGACCTAAAGGTCTCCATTTTTCTTTATTCACCACTTCGAAGGGCAACAACAGGGTCTTTTTTCGCTGCTGCTCGAGATGGAATTAATCCAGAGATGAGGGTTAAGACAATCGAGAGAGCTAAGACGGCTAAGGCCAGGTACCATGGGAGAATGACAATGGCGCCAACTCCAGCAACCACTTTAAGAATAATATTAATAATTAAAGATAATAAGTAGGTTACTCCAATACCAAATAGACCTGATATTGCGCCGATGATGAATGTTTCAACAATAAAGAGGTTCGAAACATCGAGTTTACGCCCACCAAGAGAACGAATAATACCGATTTCTTTAACACGTTCCACAACACTAACGTAAGTAATAATACCAATCATCACTGTTGAAACAACAAGTGAAAGAGAAGTAAAGGCGATTAAGGCGATTGAAATAATATCGATTAACGAGTTAATCATTCTGATAACGATTTCGAGGTTATCACTGTATTTGATATTAGATCGATCAGCACGTTGGACTTGTTTTTCGACTCCGTCTGGATGAATCACGATTGTGTCATCACCGTTCCACTTATCTAGATAAGAAGTGACTAAATCTTTTTCATCAAAGCTCTTTGGATAAACGTTGATGCTATTAGAAATTTCTTCACCACCAACAGTTCTAAGAGCACTTTGAAGTTGGCTTGGAAGATCAAATGAACCCATGAGGTTTTGAATGATGGACATGGCGTTTTCGCCAATAGTTCCTACGGAAATAGGCGTTCCGAAACTACCAACAACCTTTTGGTCTTCTTCCGGAAGGAATGTTAATGAAGTCATATCACATTCATATTGATAGAACGATAAAGAAATTAATGTGGTTGATTGAAGCATTGCTTTTAAAGCTGCTCTCAAGTCAGCTGGAAGAAATGGATAGTTATCAGCAATATCGTTTTCTTTATCTTTGTATTTTTCAATTAATGCCGCTTCGTCGCTCTTACTTAAATCTTTAAATAGGTTGCGAACGTCACGAAGGTAACTTGCAATATTAGATTCCTTATTTGCACTAATAAACGCTTCATCAAAGGACTTTGAAATAACAAAACCTGTGTCTAAGCAACCATAGGAAATGCCTTCCTTTGGTTTGAGAATTGCAGTGATTTTCATATCTTTTCCGGTTTTTGGAAGGTCGCTACCATCATTTTTGAATTCTCCATGATAACCGTATTTTAATGGGTTAAATGGGAAATCTGGTTGTGGGAAAAGGGTTGGTGTAAATGGTATTTCATAGAAGACATCATTGTCTGGATAAACCGTATACTTTTTGTTTAGAAGTTTGTCGTAGTCAAAATCTTGTGGTTGAAGACGATCATGAATGGTTTGAGGATCTTCTCCTTCTGTTCCATTAGCAAATTCATCAATGACTTGGGCGAATTCAGCTTGGGTATAGTAACCAACTTGAGCAAGGAAAAGATCGGTTAAACGTTGATCTTTATCTACGATGATAGCCATTTCGTTATCGGCTTTTGGAAGATAACCACCTTCGTTTAGGACGTTGTATTGACTTAAAACATAACTGTCATCATTTGGAAGAACATCGAATGTTGATGTAAACATTGGGATCATTGATGCGTAGTTTGCAAACGCAGTCTTCTTAACGATCGTGACATAGATATCTTCAATTTCTTGTAAAGAAACGTATTTTTTTGTTGTGTCTTTATAAATTTCACCACTCTTATTGGTGTAAGTCCAATCGGTGTACATATTGAGTTTACGGTTATTTCCGTAACCAAATTTCATTGCTGAATAGTAGTCTTCAGGCATTTCCTTAACATATTGGAAATAATCCGCAGTAATATCGTTTTTAGTTAATGATTCTTCAAATTTGTTTCTTGTATCAGCAAGATATTCAATCATGTAGTCAATGTTGATTTTTCCATCTTTGATGGATTTTTTAACTGCGTCAGTTTTTTGAGCGGTTGAGGCAAAACTAATTAAGGAGCCTAAATCTAAAGATTGTTCTTTAATTTGGATTGGGTTACCGCTAAGCATATCGTCTTGCATGTCGTGGATGTAATTACGAACACCACTAGTGACAGCTAAGACAGCAGAGATACCAATAATACCGATTGATCCAGCGATACAAACGAGTGTTGTACGTTTGGCTTTTGCAAGTAAGTTTTTCGCCGATAAAAGGAATGTTGTTTTACCATTCATCTTAGATTTGCGGACTTTTTCGACTTCTTCGGCACTGACAACTTCTGGTTTTTCTTCCACCACAAATGGGTTAGAATCGTCGATGATTTCACCATCCTTCATCGTGACAATACGAGTGGAATATTTATAGGCCAAATCAGGGTTATGAGTAACCATGATAACTAATCTATCTTTAGCAACTTCTTTAAGAAGTTCCATGATTTGAACAGATGTAACAGAGTCAAGAGCACCGGTTGGTTCGTCAGCTAAAAGAATTTCTGGGTTATTAACTAACGCACGAGCAATCGCAACACGTTGCATTTGGCCACCAGAGAGTTGGTTTGGTCTTTTCTTAGCTTCGTTAGCTAATCCAACTTTTTCTAATGCTTCTAAAGCACGAGCTTGTCGTTCTTCTTTTCCAATTCCACCAATGGTTAAGGCTAACTCAACGTTGCCTAAAATATTCATTTGTGGAATGAGGTTATATGTTTGGAAAACAAATCCGATTGAGTGGTTACGGTAGGTATCCCAATCACGGTCTTTGTAGTTTTTAGTTGATTGACCTTTGATAAGAAGATCACCTAAGGTGTATCGATCAAGACCACCAATAATGTTTAAAGTTGTGGTTTTACCACAACCAGAAGGACCAAGGATGGAAACAAATTCATTTTGACGAAAGGAAATATTAATTCCTTTTAAAGCGTGGGTAACATTGTTACCACTAACGTAATCTTTAACAATATTTTTTAGTTCTAGCATAAGTGTTTCTCCTTTTTTTCTAGGTCTTAATCGCCATATTATTGTAAGTATATTTATAGATATCGCAACTAAAAATTTAATTTTTACAAAAGGTTATCGTTAACTTACTATGAAACAATATCGACTTTATCGTTGTTGAATTAGTAAATTAGAGGACTATAATAGTCGTATGAAATATTTACTATTTGTTGTGTTAGAGAACACAAAAGAAACATCAGACTTAATTAAAGAACTCTCCTTAAAAGGAATTAACGGAACCGTGATGGCGTCTACTTCCTTAAAACACGTTTTTGAGGATGAAAGAGAAGACACT
Organism: Bacilli bacterium; assembly: GCA_017447725.1. GTDB lineage: Bacteria > Bacillota_I > Bacilli_A > RFN20 > CAG-826 > Fiminaster. Next base: position 8,664 of record JAFSMX010000001.1, on the reverse strand, counting down.
TTACAGTTCGTTTCGTTAAGTCATATCGACCAACATAAACTCACTCAAAACACCACTGTTTATTTCATTTTGGATGAGAAAAATATTGAAGAAGTGAAACAAATTATCCGTGAAAAGACGGGTAATTTTACAAATACCAAAGGTGGAATGTTCACTTCCCCACTAGAAAGTTTTGAAGGCAGTTTCTAAATGAATCAAATTCTTTGCATTGCCTTAGCTCTTTTGGTTGGACTTTTATCATCCAGATTGATGAAAGTTTTACGTCTACCAAACGTTACTGGATATCTATTATCTGGAATTGTTTTTGGCCCGTTTTTATTAGGCAAATACATTGGCGGTTGGGATGAAGGAAAGTTATCAGCGGTTAAATGGATTAGTGAGATTGCGTTAGGTTTTATTGCCTTCACAATTGGTACTTCATTTAAGACTTCTTCTTTGAAGGCAGTCGGAAAAAGAATTGTTTTAATTACTCTTTTTGAAGCACTTGGAGGTGCGATTCTTACCATCGGTGGTTTATTTATCGCCCGTATTTTCTTGGGTGATCAACTTCCTGTTTCAATTATTCTCACTCTTGGTGCAATTGCCTGTGCCACAGCACCTGCTGCGACACTCATGGTCATTCGCCAATATCAAGCTCGAGGACCACTTGTTTCAACATTAATTCCAGTAGTCGCATTTGACGATGCTGTGGCATTAATTACGTTTGCTGTTTTATTCGCATTATCTAAGGCTTTTGCAGCAAATGGTTCAGTTTCTGCCGTAGAAATTTTACTTGTACCACTTATTGAAATTATTGGTTCACTCGTTGTTGGAACTATTCTTGGATTCTTAGTTTCTCTTGGCTGCAAATTCTTCAAATCGCGTGCCAATAGAATGATTATGGTTATATGCGCAGTGTTAATCATTGTTGGTTTATCCATGCTTTGCACAGAAAATCACTGGCAAATCCTGGGTGCAAATCTATCATTCTCTCCACTATTAGGATGTATGATGATTGGCGCAATCTTCATTAACTTTAGAAGTGATGCAATGCGTACGATTGAAAGAGTGGATCAATTCACTCCACCACTTTATATGCTTTTCTTTGTGATTTCTGGTGCTTCACTAGATATCACAATCTTCGGAAGTGACTCCGCTTTAATTGTTGTGATTGTCTCCGTGGTCTACATCGTCTTTAGATGTTTAGGTAAATACTTAGGTGCATTTTCCTCTGCAAAACTCACACATTCTGAACCAACTGTTCAAAAATATCTAGGTTTTACATTATTTCCACAAGCTGGTGTGGCGATTGGTTTAGCAACGACAGCAAGCCAAGAGTTAGCTCATCTAGGATTAGAAAAACAGAGCTCCATGATTCTCGCAGTTGTTTTAACTGCCACAATCATCTATGAGCTCTTAGGTCCAGTGATTACGAAGATTTCGTTACAAAAAGCAAACGAAATACCAACTACTTCAGTAGCTTAGATAAATCTTCAACTGAATTAGCCACGAAAGTGGCTTTTTCTTTAAATGAATCAATGTTGACTCCGTAGCCATAAGTGACTAAACATGAGTCAACATTTCCATTAATCGCGGTTTGAATGTCAGTGATAGAGTCACCAATAAAAAGGCATTCTTTTTTATTTAAATGATATTTATCAACCAGATAATTAATTAGGATTGGATCTGGTTTTTCTGGATTTTCGATTTTATGTCCACAGGCTTCAATAAATAATCCTTCTGGGAATGTTTTCTTAATGATGTCATCAAGAAGGAATTGTGGTTTATTCGAAATAATAAATAGTTTGTAATGATCTTTAATTGAAAGAAGAAGTTCAGTTAATCCATCGAATGGTTTAGTTGTCTCGTCTTGTAATTCAAGATATTTCTTAAAGAAAAGCTCTTCAAATTTTTTATATTTTTCTTCGCTTGGATGAGCAAAGGAGATTGCTCTTTGAGCAAGAACATAGGCTCCACAGCCAATGAGTTTCTTTCCTTCTTCGTAAGAATATTGTTTATCGTATCCGCATCCTTTTAGAGCGAAGTTCACCGCATTTAAAATATCTTGAAGTGTATCAAGAAGGGTTCCATCCGTATCTAAAAAGAGAGCGTTATATTTTTTCATTACTGTTCTAGTGGTTTATAGTGAGCCTTGAATTCTTCATCGTACCAGTAGTAACGATCTTCATCTTGATCATGAGCATCGTACCAAACTTCAGCGACGAGTTTGTCGAATTTGGCTTGGCGGTCAAAATCCCAAGCATACTTTTCATAGGAAACGTTATGCCAGTGACCACAGTAAATAACTGTGTGGGCACTTGCGATAAATTCGACTCCATCATGGTTCACCCATTTAAGTTTCTTATAGATTTCGCCATTTTTATAATCCTTAGAGAGGAGTTTTCCTCCACGGTATGAAGCATAGTTTTCTAAATCTTTAATGGATAAATCTTGACGTGGTTTATCTAAATCAACAGGGTTTTTGACATAAGTAACAGTGTTCTTTAGTTGTTCATAGTCAATATCATGACCATGAAAATCCTTTCCATCTGAAAGAAGGTAGAAGTTATCCCATTTCTTTGGAATAGCTTCGTATGCTTTACTTCCTTTAAATGTGGCTAGCATTCTTGCCTCATCATGGTGTTTATACCAATAACGTGGGGCGTTATCGTTTCTTAAGAGTCTTTTAATAATGATTTGTTTTAAGAGTTTCTTTGGGACAATCTTACCTAATTTGAAGTATTTATGTCTATTCAAGACATCATCCCAGAATCCAGCGATGCTATCTTCTTGGAAATGGAAGAGTTCTTCTAGTTGGTTAGAGTCACTATAGAAGACACCATGGAAGTTACGGGTAGCGTTATAGTTTGGATCAAAGAATTGTTTGGTGGATGCACCAATCATCTTGAAGCCTAAGTCAAATGTTTCACTTCCGGTAGCGCGTCCTTTTGGACCTCCACCAATGTTGAAACAGTGTTTCCAGAAGTTTTCTTCGTTAAGTTCTCCAGCGCGGTCTCTTCTTAAAATATTTCTAATGAGGATTGCTGAGTCTTTAGCAGTAACCCATTCCAAAGGAGAATTAAAACAGGTGTGGAACATTAACCCATCAGAGATGTTCGCCATTAAGAGTTGCTCATAAAGCATGGCGGTTTGTCTTAAGACAGTCCACTGCTTCACGTTACTTTCTAAGACAGTAAATTCGCCTCTCATCTTTGTTAAAGCATAAATATCAAAGACTGAAACAAGAAGAGGATCACCGATACGACCGAATAAATGGTTTTCGTTACGATCACCAAATAAAGCAACTGTTGAAATATGAATTAATTTTGGTTGTTTTTCACCAAGAGATTCGATGGCTTTACAAAGAACTTTTGGACCAATTTCGTTTGATTCGATTGCGCCTTTTGGATCGTGATCAGAATGAGGTGGAATAATTGCTCCTAAATTAAGAACATAATCCACTCCATCAACAAGTTTTTTAACAGCTTCTTCATCCGCAATTGAACCGTCAATTGCAGTTATTTTAACCGAAAATTGCTGGTGTTTTTTAATTAATTTGTTTGTTTCTTTTTTATGGAAACGGAGCACTCTAATTTCATCAATGTAGTCTTCTTTTAAAAGGGTATCAAAGAGGACTGAACCCATGTGACCAGAGGCACCAATTAATGCTACTTTCATATTAATATTCCTTAACTTCTTGTGCGTCTTTTTTGGTTGGTAAAACAAGACGTTTACGTAATTCTTTCTTAATCGTATCGAAACGTTGGTTAGATAACTCCGCAAATTTCTTTACTCTAAGTCCAAGATGGAGTGAGTAAGCAAAGTCAACAATCATTGCTCCAACAACTCCACCAATAAAGTAGGTGTAGATGAGGTTTTCACTAATCCAACCAATCACTTGTACTAAATAAGGATTAATAAAGAAGAAATATATAGAACCTACAGCTAACCAGGCTAAAGAGAAAGATGGACAAATAATCCCCATAATATTTCCTTTTCGATTGGAATAATCCCAGAGTTTCACCTTTAATCCTTTAATAAAGATTAAGCCAGCTATGAATTCCACCACCGTCATTAATACACCGATTAAAAGAATGTGAACAATGATGTCGAGCCATTGCGCTTCGATACCAAACGAAATATTGCTTACAGCATATAAACAAAGAACGCCAAAACCATAGATTGGAAGATATGGACCAACTAAAAAGCCCGGATTCATCCATCTTTTTTGTGAGACAAATCTTCTAAAGAATAGTTCGAGAACCCATCCGAAGAGGGAACCGATGACGAATAATGTTGATGCGATAACTAAATATTTCATAATTGTAACCTCAAATATGATTTCACAAATTAGACTATAAAGAAATAAAAATCTTTTCTAGGAAAAGCAAGATTGTATTTGCTATAATAATTTTTTCAGTTAGTCGAGGATAACTTATGCAAATCAAGAAATCAACAATCCTAATTCCACTTCTAGCGTTAGTGTTAGCTGGATGTGCCCCTACACCATCCAAAAAGAAAAGACGTTCGTCAAGCGAAGAACCAACTAGTGTAGAACCAACTTCAGGCGTTGATCCAACTTCCTCGACACCAACAAGTAGTACTAGTACTACTTCTACTTATACAACGAGCTCTACCCCTACTCCAACGAGTACTACTCCAACACCAACAAGTAGCACACCTGCTCCAACTACCGCGAGTAGTAGTTCATCTGCTCCAACACCATCATCTTCCTCGACTTCACAAGTACCTGTTGTTGTTCATGTAACAGGTGTCACTATTAGTGGAAGTGAAACAATAACAAAAAAAGTTGGAGATTCATCATTTACTTTAACTTGGACAGTTTCTCCAAGTAATGCGACAAATAAAAATGTTACTTGGAAATCTTCTAATACAAGTGCCGCGACTATTACTAATGCTGGTCAAGTAACCATTGTTGCTAAGGGAACTACTGTTTTAACAGTAACCACTGTTGATCAAAGTAAAACCGACAGTGTTACCTTAACTGTTAGTGAAAATACACCGACACCAATTTCAAAAACAAAACTTGATTATACATATGACGATTATCAAGAAAATAACGCTTATGGGTTAGACAATTGCCCACTTACTGGAAATCCAAAATTATTAATTATTCCAATCTGGTTTACTGATTCATCATCATTCATTAGCGAAAGTAACAAAACGACAGTTCGAAACGATATTCAAACTGCTTATATTGGTACAAATGATGAGACTGGATGGAGAAGCGTCAAAACCTTCTATCAAGAAGAATCGTTAAATAAACTTAACTTACAAGCGACTGTTTCCGACTGGTATAGTTGTGGAAAGACTTCTGAATATTATGGTGAAGATGATGACCTATCACGTACTACAACTTTAGTTGATAGTGCTGTCGCTTGGTATTTTAAAAACAACACCTCCGATAACCGTCGTAACTACGATACCAATGGCGATGGATTTATGGATGGCGTCATGCTTATCTATGCTGCTGCTGATAGTAGCACTGATGAATCATTTGGAGCTAACCTCTGGGCGTATTGCTACTGGCTTGATAACGATGCAAGTACATCTTCACCAGCAGCGAAGACATTCTTCTGGGCCTCTTACGACTTTATGTATGATAGTTCAAATGCCTATACCAAAACTGGTAAAAGCTCTTATGGAACAGGTGACTGTTCGCATTGTAATGTCGATGCTCATACATTTATCCATGAAATGGGCCATGTTTTAGGCCTTGAAGACTACTACGACTATTACGAAGGTTCACAACTATGTCCAGCAGGTGGATTTAGCATGCAAGACTGGAACATGGGTGGTCATGATCCATACTCCGTAATGGCTTATGGTTGGGCAGATCCTTATATTCCAACAGCTACAACCACCATTACATTAAATGATTTCCAATCATCTCATGATGTCATCTTACTTGCTAACCACACTGTTAATTCTCCGTTTGATGAGTATTTACTCATCGAGCTCTATACACCAACTGGTTTAAATGAACTCGATAGTAAATATAGTTACGCTAACTATGACCACGGCCCAAATACAGCCGGCATTCGTGTCTGGCATATTGATGGACGTTTAACTTATCCAACAAGTATTAGCCAAAGTGGAGAAGCAAAATGGTCGACTTCTCTTGTAACTGACCCATCAGATAAATATCAATATGGAGTTTATCATGCTATGTCTAACTCCTATGGAGGTGATTACGGATCTGAACTTGGTTCAAGCTACTATAACTACAACATTGTTCAACTAATTCGTAATGATACATCTGTTAACTATCGTCCAGCTAATTACATCTCTAATAGTGACTTATTTGTTGCTGGTGATACTTATTCGATGACCACATTTGGCAACCAGTTCTACCGCACAGGAAAGATGAATACCAACCAAAACCTTGGATGGTCATTCACAGTCGATTCTCTCTCTTCGAGTTCAGCGACAATTACTGTTACAAAAGCTTAAACTAATCAAATACTGATAATAGCCTCCTTTAGGAGGCTTTTATTTTTGGAAATTTTTATATCAGCACTTTATAAAAGTGATACAATATAAACAACAAAGGAGATTTTATAATGCCAAATACAAAAGAAAGAATTTGCATTATTGGCGGAGGTCCAGCTGGTCTTTCCGCTGCCATGTATCTTGAGAAAAAAGGATACGAAAACTACGTCATTTACGAAAAGCTCAACAAAGTTGGTGGTAAATGTTGGTCCCCAAAGATCAAAGTAAAACATAATGGTGTCGAACAAGAATTATCATTCGAAACCGGTGCGATTATGGGTGCAATTACCTACCACGCTGTTAGCGAAATGGAAGAATTTGGCGGATATTACCACGTTGGTCCAAACTGGAAACCAGGCGAACCAAATATGCGTCGTGAATTCCGCAAGACCACAGGTGAGGTCGAACATCCATTCGAACCAAAGGTCGATTTCTCATTCAAGAAGCTTAAAGGTTTACTTAAACTCAAAAAGCAAATGAAGAAACTCAATAAACTGATGCAAACCAAATATGTTGGTTATGACTGCTATGGTCACCTTGGAGTAGCTTCTGGTAAATACAAAGGTATCTCAAAAGGTGTCGAAGGTTATTGTGGTTCCACAAAAGAAAATTCCTTCCCAAATTATATTGAAGGCGAAAACCCAAATCTAAAAGATTTAGCTCTCCCATTCTCTGAATTCTGCAAACTCAATAAGATTGAAGAAGTTCAAAGAATCTGGATTGCTCCATTTACATCCTTTGGTTATGGATTCTTCGATGAAATCAGTGCTGCTCACGTCATGAAATATCTCGACGTGACCACCGCCTTAGAATTCGTCCATATGGGATTATGGACATGGCCAGAAGGTACACAACAAATCTATGAACATGTGAACGCTAAACTTAAACACCCAGCAGTTCTTGAAACTGAAGTTGTGAAAGTTGAACGTCCAGATGGTAAAGTTCGCGTAACAATTAAGGATGCAAAAGGCAAACAGAAAGTCGAAGAATTCGATAAGCTCATTGTCACTACACCACTTGATTACTTCAAAGATTATGCTGATGCTACTGAAGAAGAAAAAGAACTCTTCTCCAAGATCCGTCACGAACGTTACATTGACTACATTGCGACATTCGAAGAAGGAAAATCACCAACAATTTCCGGTTATCTTGTTGAAAACATGGTTCCAGAAAAACTTGGTCATGCGATGGTTTATTATAACCGTTGGGAACACCTTGGTGCAGATTGCCCACACACTGTCTACGCCTTAGCTAACCACGAAGGAAGCGATGACGTCTCCTATGACTTCGCCCAACAAACCATGGATGAAGACATGAAGAAAGTTGGCTACCCAATCAAAGAAAAACTCTTCCCGCAAGAAGTTTATTACTTCCCACATGTTTCCTGTAAGGATTACCAAGAAGGTTGGTATGATAAACTCGAAGCACTTCAAGGAACAAAGAATACCTTCTATGCTGGCGAAATCGTTGGCTTTGGTGATATGGAAGATACTTGTGCCGCTTCAAAAGATTTGATCCACAGATTCTTCTAATTGTATTAATTAATCAAAAGACACCTCGAGAAATCGAAGTGTCTTTTTGCTTGTCTTTGTGTTTGCGAAACGATACATCGTTCATCCACAAAAATTAACTCTGTTTGTAATCCGATACATGAATTTTAATCAAAAACCTATTTATGCCAATCAGAAGGTTTTTCTATTGTTTTAATTTTCTCTATTGTGTGATTTGAGTATGAATACTTATTAACCTCAAATCCTTCAATTGTTTCGTATTTTTTGCTCGATATATTTTTAAGCGTTACTGAATCTGTAACGATTCCTAAAATATATTCTGGCTTAGAGTTACTATATAAGGAATTTAACGCTAAAGCGTTTCTGAAATACTTACCATTTTTTGATAGAAAATCGATATTAACATGCAAATTTGCTTTTTTGATTAGAAAATATAAGAGCATTGCTGAAGTTCTTGTATTTCCTTCTCTAAAAGGATGGATATGCCAAAATTCTGTAACAAAATAACATATCTTCTCTATTTTTTTTACCCTAATAATAGGGTTTTTCTTTTATCCAGGTAAAATGTTGTTATGTTTCTTGGATTAACGGCTAAGCCTAAGTGGTTGCGAGCAGGCATGCTTGTTTCCAGCGAAAAACAACGCTCTGTTTTTAGAGACTT